>DATIPS010000008.1 GCA_035471805.1 Acidimicrobiia bacterium
AACGATCCGTCGGACTGGACACTGATCCAGGTGGTGACGGCCCCATCGGAGATTCCACCGCCTCCTTCGCCAGCGGCTCCTGCCGATGGGCCAGCCAACATGAGAGAAAGAACGCATGATGCGGTGAGGACGAGCAGTCTCAGTACTGTTCGCATCACTGGCTCTCTCCAATGACTCCAATAACCCCTACCCGCCAGCGCATGTCGGCGCCTAGATCGAGCCCAATCAATGAAACTCGGTCAATCCACTCATCTTCGACGAGCCGGATCAACTCGCCATCTGCGGTAACCGCATACTGTGGCGACCATGAATAGGTCACCTCGAGAAGTGCCGAGTTCGCAAACTCTTGGGAAATCTGGACTCCTGTGACTCTGATCCCCTCGTCGTCTTGGATCCAGCCATTCTCGACATAAGTGTCGAAGTCAGCCAAGAGCCGCTCGTAACAGTCGCAAGATTCCGCGTATGCATACTTGAGCAAGTCGCGCGCATTCTCTGGTGTGGTGGCGAGGTAACTGACGTATTCAAAGATCGCGACGATGGCCTCTGTCGGGTCGTCTACGTCGTTGGCAGGCAGGAGCACTTGAACGGCTTCGGTCGTGGTCGTGGTGGAAGGCTCTGTCGAGGTCGTAGCAACGGCAGCGGCGGTGATCGAGGTGGGTGCCGGCGGCTCAGAGGCTTCGGTGGCGGTCGGCTCCGTCGAAGCGGAGCACGCGCCGACGAGAAGAGAGGCAGCCGTGAGTACGGCCAGAGATCCCCGTGGGCCCACGATCCTTACCTATCGTTAGCAAACGACATACATCGCGATCGTACTCTTGCTTTTCCTTCCATGCCAGCAGGTCGCAAAGCGCGTTTTCGCGTTCAGCCGAGCACTCCGCGGACGGCAGGAGCAACACCTCCGCTTTCTCCGAACCGCGGCATGCAACCGGAACACCTCCGGCCGGCCGGCCTACAATTCGTGGGGAACCACATCCACGGATCATGCGTTCATAGTTGAAGGGGCGCAGACGTGCAGATCCCCCCTAGGAGGTCCTGGTGGTCGACATCCCGCCTTCCGATGCAACCGAACCGGGTAGGCAGCAACCCGCGGGCAGGAACCGCTGGGTGCCCTGGCTGCTGGCCGCGTTGGTGATGGCGGCCGGGTTCGGGCTCGGCACGCTGTACGCGGCCGGCGCCCCGGTCGAGGCACCTCCCGCCGCGGCAACGCTGGACGACCTCCCTCTGGTCGTTTCTGAAACGGCGGAAGTGTCGGCCGACACCGTCGATAGCGATCTCGGACCCACCGAAGTGGCGTTTGTGGCCAACTTCCCCTTGATGGACTTCGACTGGGAGACGGTGAAGATTCCTACCGACGACGGTATTGACCTCCGGTGGCTCGGGCGACTGGGAGACGAGTACGCGGCGGTAGCGCTCAAGTTGCCCGAGCCCGGCGAGACCCAGTACCTCGCGACGTGGAAGTCGGCCGACGGCCGCGCCTGGAGCGAGGTCGGGGCGCTCGCTCTTCCGGCTCAAACCTCCGTAAACCAGGTGGTGGGGTCCAACGGAAGGCTCTATGCAATCGGAGAGGCCTGGGCAGGCGGGACGGCTCCGACGCGCCTTGCTTACACCTCCCTCGACGGCATCGAGTGGACGGAGTTCGCAGTGCCCGACACCGAGGAAGGCACCGGCTACTCCTTTGTCCAGGGGATTGCGGCGAACGACACGGGGATCGTCCTGGCCCTGACCGTTGAAAGCTATCCAGTGGAACCGCCACAGGTGATCGAAATCCAGGGCTTCACCGTCGAGATAGACCACCGAGCGGGCGGCTACAAGTTGACCGACCCGTCCGGGAGGGAAGTGGCCGCCGGGCCGGTTGCGGACATCTGGCATTGGCAGGACCACGGCCAGGGGATCTTCGACCCGGACACCGGCGACCTGCTCACAACGGTGCCCTGGTCGGTCTGGGAACAAGGGTGGAACACCGCCTACGACGGGGGCACACGCGGTTCGCCGCTCCCGATCCCGATCGAACCCGCGGATCCCTACGTCTCCCCGCCGTTCGTCGTCGAATGGGATGGGTTGGTCATCATGCTCGACGAACAAGCAGGGGTCTTCGAGGTCACCGACGCAGAATCCGGCTCCCTCGTTGCCGGCGGCCCGGTCGACTACATATGGCGGGGTCCTGCGCCCGCCTTCCACGACTCAGAGACCGGAGAGTTGATTCTCTCGGTCACCTGGGAGGAATGGGACAAGGCAGAGTCGATCTCGTGGGAGCAGCACGAAGAGGTCGTCTACGGCGAAGGCTGGTATCACACGGATACGGTCGTCCTGTACTCGCCCGATGGCAGTGTCTGGGAAGAGACCACGGTGTCCTCGAGTTCCGCCGGATCATCGGTCGAAGTAATCGCGACTGAGGAAGGTTTCGTGCTCAACGTCACAAGGTTCGATCAACACGGCGAGACCCGATCTTTGTGGACTTCTGACGACGGAATCGACTGGGAGATCACCGAATCCCCCGAAGGAGGCGGTCGGTACCTTCACAGCACGGTCCCGACCGCGGACGGTTATCGGAGCATTGGTGACGGGCCGGGCGGACAGGCCGTCTGGTCGTCGCCGGACGGGTTGACCTGGGAGACGGCCTTCACCGTGGGTCCGCAGGACGACGGCCGGTACGTCTGGTTGTCGGCGATGGACCATGGACCTCTGGGCACGGTTGTGGCAGGCACGAAAGAGGAGATCGACGCTTTCGGACCGCTGACGATCGCCAAGGATGGACTGACCGCCGAGTTCGAGGGCGAGTTCATCGTCCGGATCACCGAAGACTCCACCGGCGATGAGTTGCTCGCGCTCTCCTGGGGCGAGTTCGAGTCGGGCGGCATAGGTGACCGGATCTCGTATGAGGACGGGGAAACCCGATTCTTCGATCGAGACGGCAATCTGGTGATGGCCATCACCGACGACGAAGCCCGTGAAGGGATACGCGTCCGTGATGAGAAGTACCGGTCGTCGAGACAGCAGGTCCTCTTCGTCGAGATCGACGGCGAGTGGTTCGAGGTCGAGGTGGACGCGCCGGGAGTCGACTACGTCAGCGGCCTGGTGGTTGGAGACTCTCGGGTGCTGGTGGCCGGAATGGACTGGGGAGACTCATACCCCTGGGAATCCGAGATGAGAAGCGGGCCGACCACCGTCGCAATCCTGATCGGCACGCCCGCGCAATAGCCGCCGGGAGAGCAGCAAAACAGGCTGATTTCGTGTTGCCGTCTCCGTGCTGGACTTTGCCCTGCTCCGGTTCGCCCTACTCTGGCGAGAGCTGTGAACTCTGATTTCATCGTCGAACTCATCGGCTACGTCGGCTCGGCGTTCGTCGTCGTGTCGCTGACCCGTACCTCGATTCTCAAACTCAGGTTGTTCGGACTGGCGGGAGCGGCGTTCTTCGTTGTCTACAGCGTGATAATCGAGGCCTATCCGATCGCGGTGGTCAACATCGTCATCGTCGGGATTCACCTCTACTTCCTGCGCGGGCTGCTGTCCAGGAAGAGCGAGTTGTTCACCACGCTCGAGGTGAGAGGCGATTCGCGCTACCTCGACTACTTCCTGAGGTTCCACGAGGACGACATTCGCAACTACCGGGAGGACTTCCGGTTCGAGCCGCGCGAGGATCAGATCCGCGTGTTCGTTTTGCGCGATCTCGTCCCGGCCGGGCTGCTGATAGGCAGGCCATGTGCAGATCATGCCTTCGAGGTGGAGCTCGATTACGTGATTCCCCGTTATCGGGACCTCCGGATCGCCGAGTTCCTCTTCTCGCCGAGTTCGGGAGTCTTCACCGATCCCCTCTGCAAACGCGCCTGGAGCCGCCCCGGCACCTCCAGCAACGTCGAGTATCTGGAGAAGATGGGTTTCGAGAGAGCTGCGGACGACGACGGCAGCACCATCTACGTGAAGGACTTGGCACCGGCGGAGCCGTAGCCGTGCCCCGGAGCCCGGGAACCCCTAGCTCAGGAAGTCCAGCGCTACCGCAGTGTGCAAGGCAACTCCGGCCCCCATCGAGTCCTCGTCGAATCGGACCAGGTTGGAGTGGTTGACCGGTGCGACGCCCGGCTCGAGGTCCGTCGGGCACGAACCCAGGAAGACCATCACGCCAGGAACCCGCTGCAAAACGTAGCTCCAATCCTCGGCTCCCATCATCGGGTGCGGTGCTTCCACCACCCGGTCGGTTCCCAGGAGGTCGGCGGCGATCTGCGTCACCTCGGCGGCGACCACGTCGTCGTTCACGGTGATCGGGTATCCACGCTCGATCTCGACGGTGGCGGTCACCCCGTGTGCCGCTGAGACTCCCGCCACGACTTGCTCGATCATCGCGTGCAGTTGGTCGCGCCGCTCGTCAGACACGGAGCGGGTGGTGCCGGCCAGTGTCGCGGTGGCAGGGATCACGTTGTAGGCCGTGCCGGCAGTCATCTGGGCAAAGGTGAGTACGGCCGGGTCGAACACATCGACTCGCCTGGTGAGGGCCACCTCGCACGCAGTGATGATCTCGGCTGCCACCGGGATCGGGTCCACCGCGTTCCACGGTGCGGAGGCGTGACCGCCCTTGCCGTGCACGGTCACCACCACCTTGTCCGCGGCCGCCATGTAGGGGCCCGGCTTCAAGTGGACGGTGCCGGCTGCATGGAGGCTCGTCACGTGAATGGCAAATGCCCGCGTCGGCGAAGGATCGACCTGATCGAGCAGACCTTCATCGAGCATGTAACGCGCCCCGAAATGGCCCTCCTCGCCCGGCTGGAACATGAACAGAACCTTGCCGGACAGCTCTGCCTGCCGGGCGGAGAGCATGCGGGCCGCGCCGACCAGCATCGACGTGTGGAGGTCGTGGCCGCATGCGTGCATCCGGCCGGTGTGCTCCGAGGAGAAATCGAGCCCGGTGTTCTCCGGCATGGCCAGGCCGTCCATGTCACCGCGCAGCACGATGGTCGGGCCCGGTCGGCCGCCGTCCAGGACCGCGGCGATACCGGAGGTTGTCTCGTGAAGGTGGATCTCGAGGGGTAGGCCCTCCAAAGCTGCGAGCACCGCAGCTCTCGTCTTGGGCAGGTGATTGCCGACCTCAGGGATCTGATGGAGCGAGCGGCGGAGCTTCTTGATCTCGGGAAGCATGTGGCGGGATTCTGCGAGCAGCGTGGCGTAGTCCATGGCGGGAATGGTAGGAGCAGCAGAACAGGACTCAACTCCTTCGCCCGTCGGCGGTGCTCGCGGAGATCGGGTTCTCGCAGTCGCGATCGCACGCCGCTGCGAAAAGACGGATCGGGCATCGACCAAATGCCGCGTCGCAGCTGATGCCATGCCCCCGCAGGCCGGCAACACGGTCGGAGTGAACGCGGTCCGGGTCGGCTCGCCCGTCTACCGGAACTTGCCTCCGGCGTCTGCTTTCTCAACCAGGATCCGGGCCGGAGTGAACCGTTCGCCGTGTTCGGCGGCCAGTTTCTCCAGGTCGGCGACGACTCGACCAGCTCCGACCTGATCGATCCAGAAGAACGGGCCGCCGCGGAACGGCGGGAAGCCCAGGCCCATTACTGCCCCGATGTCGCCGTCGAGAGCCGAGCCGAGGATTCCTTCTTCGAGGCAGCGGGCGGCTTCGTTGGCGAGGGCCAGCCACATCCGCCGTTGGATATCTGCGACCGGTATCTCTCTGCGCTCACCGAACCCGAGGGCGGCATAGACGGTTTCGTCTACGTCGCCGCGTTTGCCCTTCTCGTCGTAGAGGTAGAAGCCACGCCCGTTCTTTCGCCCTTTGCGATCCTCGGCAAAGGCCTCGGCCACCGGAGGACCTGCCATCCGTTCTCCGAATGCGTCGAGCATGATGACGGCGATCTTCGCTCCCACATCGATGCCGACTTCATCGGACAACAGAACCGGACCTATCGGGAAGCCCCAGGCCGTCATCGCTCCGTCGATTGCCTCGACGGACGCACCTTCCGACAGCAGATACATTGCCTCATTGGAATAGGGCCCCAGTATCCGGGTGGTGTAGAAGCCGGTGCCGTCTTTGACCACGATCACGGTCTTGCCCTGCTTCTTGCCGAACTCGACGGCCGTCGCCGTCGCCCAGTCGGCCGTCTGGTCGGTGACGATGATCTCCAGCAGCGGCATCTTCTCTACCGGCGAAAAGTAGTGCATCCCCAGGACGTTCTCCGGCCGTGACGACGCCGCGGCGATCCCACTGATCGGCAGCGAGGAAGTGTTCGAAGCGAACACCGTCTCCGGTCCGGTAATAGTCTCGACCTCTCTGAGGATCGACTGCTTCAGTTCGAGCGACTCGAAAACGGCTTCGATGACGAGATCGCTGTCGGCGAAGCCTTGCCAATCGGTGGCTCCGGTGACCCGGAGCATCGCTTTCTCGCCTTCGAAGTCACGCAGACGTTTACGTTGGACATCTCGGTCGACGACCTTCTTCACGTAGGCAATTGCCCGGCCGACGCCGGCGGCATCGATCTCTTTGATGCGAATAGGCGTTTTTGCTTTCAGGGTCGTCACTGCCGCAATTCCACCGCCCATCAAGCCACCGCCCACCATGGCCACCTTGTCGACGGGTCTCGGCTCCACACCCTTCGCGACCCAGGTCTTCTTCTCCAGCTCTCGGGAGGCAAAGAAGATCGAACGCAGCGCCAGCGACTCGGGGGAAACAACCAACTCGCCGAAGAACTTCGCCTCTGCCGCGTACCCGGCCTCCGGTCCTTCTTCGATACCGATCCGAACGGCCTCGAGGGCGCGTTCGGGTGCGGGCATGAGCCCTTTCGTTTGCTTCAGGAGACCTTCCCTGGCCTGCTTGAACAGCACGTTCCGTCCAATCGGGTTCGTCTCTAGGGCCAGTTCCTGAAGACCGTCCATCGAGAAGAGGCTCCTCTTCTTCGCCTTCTTCGGCGCAGCTGCGATCGCCTCGTAGGCGCGCTTGGTGGCGATCTCCATCAGGAGTTCGGGGGGTACCACTTCGTCGACGAGGCCGAGTTTCCCGGCCTTGCGGGGCCGGGCGGGCCGACCGGTCAGGATCAGCTCGAGCGCGCCGGCGATCCCGATGAGAGCCGGAAGGCGCTGAGTGGCTCCGCCGGCCGGTATGACCCCGAGTTGGACCTCCGGCTGGCCGAGCTGGGTCTTGGGATGATCCGTGCAGATCCGCCACGAGGCACACAGGGCGAGTTCCATGCCACCGCCCAGGCACGCCCCGGCGATGGCAGCGATGACGGGCTTTCCGTGCTTGCCGTGTAGCTCTTCGATGCGGGCGAACATCCGGTGGCCGTCCAGAATGGCCTTCTCCGCTTCGGACGCGTCGGTCAACTGGGCGAACCAGCGAATGTCGGCGCCGACCAGGAAGTCCTGCTTAGCCGAACCCCAGACAACGGCCTTGATCGAATCATCGGTTTCGACTCGGTCGAGAATGGCGTTGAGGTCGTCGAAGATGACCGGTCCGAGTGTGTTCATCGCCTCCCCGGACCGGTCCATCAGGACGGTGGCGACGCCTTCGTCGACCGAGAACTGGAAATGGGTGAGATCGTGCATCAGCGCTCCAATACGACGGCGGCGCCGAGACCCCCGGCGGCGCACTGGGTGATGAGGGCGGTGCCCGAATCACGACGGGTCAGTTCGTTGGCCATCGTCAGCAACTGGCGTGCGCCGGTGGCTCCGAACGGATGGCCGAGGCTTATCGATCCTCCATAGAGATTGAGTTTCTCTTCGGGGATCTCGCCCACGGCCTTCGCCCGGCCGAGATGCTTCCTGGCGAAGTCATCTGAGGCAAAGGCCTGCATCACCGAGAGCATCTGGGCCGAGAATGCCTCGTGGATGTCTACGACGTCGATGTCGTCGAGGCTCAGACCGGCCCGGTCCAGGGCGATCGGCGTGGCGAACGCCGGGCCGATGAGCAACTGCCAGTTGGGATCGACCGCCGCGAATCCATAGGACCGCAGGAACGCCTTTGGCACGAAGCCGAGTCGCTCGGCAGTCTTCTCTTCCATCAGCAAGAGGGCGGAGGCGCCGTCGGTGAGCGGGGAAGCGTTGCCGGCGGTGACGGTTCCGTATCGCTTGTCGAACACCGGCTTGAGCGTCGAGAGTTTCTCTATCGTCGAGTCGGCCCTGGGAATGTTGTCTCGTTCGACCACCGTCCTGTATTGCGGCGGAACCGGGAAGAGCATGACTTCGTCGTCGAAGATGCCCTTCTCCCAGGCTTCGACGGCCTTGCGGTGGGAGTTGAAGGCGTAGGCGTCTTGTGCTTCCCGGTCGATGCCGTTCATCTTGGCCATCTTCTCGGCGCTGTCGCCCATGCTTCCGCCGGTCGATCGGTCGGCGATGGCGGGCGGATGGGGAGCGAGGTCCTTCGGGCGAAGTCCGGCCAGCGCCTTGACCCTGGACATCGGGTCCTTGGCGGATTGTGCCTTCATCATGACTTCGACGAACTCGTCGCTGAACATGACCGGTGGCCGGGATAGCGAGTCGGCGCCGCCGGTGATGACGATTTCTGCCTCGCCCAGCAAGATCGCCTGGGCGCCGTCGACGAAGGATTGCGTGCTGGTCGCACAGGCTCGACTCACAGAGAAGGCGTCGGTCTCGTCGGGGATGGTCGTGGAGAGGACGATCTCCCGCGCGATGTTTGGTGCCGAGACATCCTGAACGACGTTGCCGTAGACGACTCTGTCGATCCGTCCTCCCTCGAGGCCGGACCGGATCAGCAGCTCGGTGACGACGGACTGGGCCAGACCCAGGGTGGAAACGTCTTTGAAGACCGTCCCCGACTTGGCGAACGGTGTGCGGAGGCCGTCGACGATGGCGACCCGGCGCCCGTCGACGACTCCCGGCCTCTTCTTGGCCATCAGTGCTCCTCGATTCGTCTTGTTACTAACCAGTATCGCGCCTCTGAAGTTTTCTCAGCAATGCTGGCGCTCCCCACGCGCAACAGCATTGCTGAGAAAACTCCGATTCGGACGCGATCGGACCTTTCCGGTTCGATAGGTTCGAAGAGGCGGAAGAGACGGGAGGGTTTCTTATGTCTTTGCTTCCCAAGCGGCGATCGTCGCTTCGAGTCATGCTGGTTCTCATCGTTGTCGGGGCAATGGTCCTGGCAGTGTTGCCCGCCAACGCTGCCCCAAAGCTGGACCGCACCAGGTCCTACGCGATTGAGGTGCTCTCGAGCCCTGCGAATCTGGTCAGTGGTGGCGATGCGCGACTGATGATCGAGGTACCGCAGGGCAATCTCGATCGGGCGCACATATACGTCAATGGTGAGGACGTCACCGGCGACTTCTCCGTGGTGCCGGGGACTTCGAAACTCGAGGGGGTCGTGTACGACCTCGATGAAGGAGACAACGTCGTCGAGGTGAGGCCGAATGACCGAGCTCGTGGCGCCGCGTCGTCTTTGACCTTGACCAACTACCCGATCTCCGGTCCGATGTTCTCGGGCCCCCAGCAAGAACCTTTCCTGTGCTCCGACAACGGCGACAGGGCCAACGCCGAACTTGGCCCGGCGATCGATGATGACTGCGCCACAGAGACCGTCGTGTCCTTCAAGTACCAAAACACGTCAGGAGCCTGGAATGACTACGACCCGGCGTCGCCGCCGGCAGACATGGCCACGACGACCACCATGGACGGCGACGAGGTCGACTACATAGTGCGCTGGGAGCGGGGAACCATCAACCGTTTCATTTACTCGATCGCAGTGCTGTCGCCCGATACACAGGACGCCGACCCCGACCTGTCGGCCTGGAACGGCAAGTTGATCTACTACTTCCAGGGTGGAGTTGCCATCGGCCACTACCAGGGCGACCCCAGTCGCAGCCGGATGCTCTACGACTACGGCCTCGGAAAGGGCTATGCGGTTGTCTATTCGACCGGTACCAAGACCGGGACTCACTACAACCTGCAACTAGGTGGCGAGACGGCCATCATGGTCAAGGATCGGTTCGTTTCTGCTTACGGGAACCCCGTGTACACGGTTGGAGTCGGCGGCTCGGGTGGTGGGATCCAGCAGTACGTCTATGCCCAGAACCATCCGGGATTGATCGATGCAGCTATACCCCAGTACTCATATCCCGATATGGTGACTCAGACCATCCACATCGGCGACTGCGAGCTGCTGGAACGGTGGATGGACTTCGAGTTGTTTTCCGGCGACGTGACGTGGGCCGACTGGGAGCATCGGACCTGGCTCGAGGGGCTGAACGCCTCCAATACCGTTGCGAACGGGTTTGGAGCGGTGATGCCGCCGGGATACCCGGCAGGATCGTCCGAGTGCATCGAGGGCTGGCGAGGTTTGTCCCCACTCGCCCTCAACCCGCATTTCGGAACGGCCCCGGGCATTTCACCCGCCGAACAGGCCTCCACAGAGTGGTCCCATTACGCCGACCTGATCAACATCTACGGCTACGCCGCGGACGGATTCGCGGCCAGCACCTGGGACAACGTTGGAGTGCAGTACGGTCTGCAGGCCCTGGTCGACGGCAACATCACACCAGAGCAGTTCCTCGACCTGAATGCCAATGCCGGGTCGTGGAAGAACGAGCCCGAGATGGTGCAAGAAGGTTGTCCGTTCCTTTCCTTCCTCTGTTCTTTGGTCGATCCCACTGTCTCGCCTCCGTTCCCAGGGGTATGGCCTGAACAGATCGACGTGTGGTCGGCGCGCAATATGGCCCTGTCACCAGACGGTGGCGCGACGCCGGCTCCCCGCAAAGAAGCCGATCCGGGGGCAATTGCATCGGCATTCTCGAGCGGAATGGTCAACGTTGGAGCGATCGAGATCCCGATCATCGACTGGCGTAACTATCTGGAGCGGGAGCTGAACATGCACAACTCGCACCAGTCGTTTGCCTCACGGCAGCGCCTGCTCAACCATGACGGCGATGCCTCGAATCAGGTGATCTGGTTCACCGACGGCAACGATGCCGGCGACGAGTTTGACCAGACACCGATGGCTTTTGAAGTCATCGACGAGTGGATGACGAATATCGCCGCCGATCCGAAGCGACGAGTGGCCGAGAACAAGCCGGCCGACGCAGTCGACTCCTGCTTCGACATCACCGGAGATCTGATTTACGCGGGTGACGATGCCTGGTCGGGAATCCTCGATGATGGGGATCCGGGAGCCTGCACATCGGCGTTCCACCTCTACTCGACGTCGCGCATTGTGGCGGGCGGCCCGATCACGGGCGACGTGTTCAAGTGCGAACTCCAGTCGGTGGAATCGGCGATTGCCGACGGCGTATACGGATCGTGGGCACCGGATGCAGCGCAGATCGCCATGCTGGAATCGATCTTCCCAACCGGGGTGTGCAACTACTAGGAACTTTCTCAGCAATGCTGGCGTTCCCCACGCGCAACAGCATTGCTGAGAAAACTACGCGAGGGGGCCGGTCGGCGATCGTGACCGGCCCCCTCCGCGTATGATCAACGCATGAATCTCGGATTTGGACTACTCAGCGCTCAACTTCGGCCCGGCGACTCCGACTGGGCGGCCGCCTACGACGAGACGGTCCGCTTGGCCGTCGAGGCCGAAAGGCTGGGCTACTCCTCGGTGTGGACCACCGAACACCACTTCGTCGACGACGGCTACATGCCTTCCCTGATGGTCGTTAGCGCGGCCGTGGCGGCTGCGACCGAGTCGATCGAAATCGGCACCGGTGTCATCCTCGCTCCCCTGCACGATCCGATTCGCCTGGCGGAGGACGCTGCCACGGTTCAGCTCTTGAGCAAAGGACGTTTTGTTCTCGGCCTCGGCCTCGGATGGAATCCGATCGAGTTCGAGGCCTTCGGAGCCGACCCGGGCAAGCGGGGGAGAGCCATGGAGGAGATCCTCGAGATCCTCCCCAACGCCTGGACCGGCGAGCCGTTCAAGCACACGGGGTCCGTCTACGACCTGCCCGAACTCGGAGTGCGGCCGACGCCGCATGTTCCCATCCCGATCGTCATCGGAGGCAGCGCAGAACCGGCCGTCAGGCGTGCCGCTCGAATGACCCAGGGAGTTTTCGCCAATGCGCCGGTCGATCGGTTCGCCGAACAGGTCGAGTGGACCCTCGACGAGCTCGAGAAAGCCGGGCGAGACCCTATCGATTTCCGTTTCATCCACTACTCGATCCTCTACCCGGCCGATTCGGAGGCGCAGGGATGGGAGGAGATCGGCGAGCAAGTCTGGAATATGGCCTGGAAGTACGGCGATATGGAGGAATCGGCTACGCGCTCCGGGCCGGTTCGATATGCACCCGGGTTGACCGAAGCCGATGAGCAGAAAATGCGGTGGCGCTCGGCATTCGTCGGCCCGTCCGAGCAGATCGTCGATGACCTGCGTGCGATCCGGGACCGCGTCGGCGTACCTGTGGAGTTCGTCGCCCGTTCCTGTTTCCACACGCTCGATTACAACCGCCAGGTCGAGGTCCTGCAGCGGCTGGCCGAGGAGGTCGGCCCTCACCTCTGAGCCCACCGGCGGGACTCGATTCGCCCGTCGTGTTCCTATTCCGGGGAGTGACCGGTCGTATCGCTAGTGTCGCTCTATGTCGATCGAACGGTTTGTGCTGGCCATCGACCTGGGTACATCCGGACCGAAAGTCGGGCTGGTATCCACTGCCGGCCGCGTAGCCGAGTGGAGCTTCGAACGAGTTCCGATCATCCTCACCGCCGAGGGCGGGGTCGAGCAGGACCCCGATGATTGGTGGCGGGCGATCACTACCGCGGGCCGGCAAGTGATCGACCGGGGATCCGTCGAAGTCGATGACATAGTGGCCGTCGGCGTGACAGCCCAGTGGTCGGGGACGGTCCCGGTGGCCGGATCCAACCATGTCGGAAACGCGCTCATCTGGATGGACGCGCGGGGTGCCTCCGAGATGGGTGAGCTGAACGGCGGTCCGGTATCCGTTGCGGGATACTCGGTGCCCAAGCTGTTCCGCTGGATCCGCCGGACGGGTGGAGCGCCCGGCCATTCGGGTAAGGATCCGATCGCGCACATTCTCTATCTCAAACACCACCGCCCGGAGATCTATCGAGCGGCAGAGATGTTCCTCGAACCGAAGGACTATCTGAACCTTCGCTTGACCGGAGTCGCGGCGGCCGGATTCGACTCGATCGCCCTGCACTGGGTGACCGACAACCGGAATCCCGCGAAGGTGACCTACGATCCGGCTCTCATTCGCATGTCGGGCATCGACCCGGCCAAGCTGCCGCCGCTCCGGCCGACCGACGACGTGCTCGGCCCGCTTTCCGCCGGTGCCGCCGCAGACTTCGGACTGGTTGAGGGGATCCCGGTCGTCATGGGAACGCCGGACACGCACTCGGCCGGCATCGGAGCCGGGGCCGTCCGCGACTTTCAGGGGCATCTGTATCTCGGAACCTCCTCGTGGATCAGCTGCCACGTGCCGTTCAAGAAGACTGATCTCTTCCACGGCATCGGCGCGCTGCCCTCTGGAATTCCCGGTCGCTACTTCGCCGCCAACGAGCAGGAGAGCGCAGGAGCCTGCCTCACCTACCTGGTCGAGAACCTGGGTATACGCGGCGACGCCGACGCGGGTTCTGTGTATCAGGGCCTCGACCGTGTCGCTGAGCGGGTCCCTGCCGGAAACAGCGGGGTGATCTTCACTCCCTGGCTCAACGGGGAGCGCAGCCCCGTGGACGATCACTATTTGCGGGCCGGGTTCTTCAATCAATCCCTCGATACGACGGCCGACGATCTGATCCGGGCGGTGTTCGAAGGCGTCGCCTTCAACTCCCGCTGGCTGCTCGGTTACGTCGAGAAGTTCGCCGGACGACCGATGCCGGAACTGCGGGCGGTCGGCGGAGGAGCCAACTCGGCGGTGTGGTGTCAGATCCATGCGGACGTGCTCGACCGCAGGATCCTCCAGGTCAAGGACCCGATCCTGGCCGGACTGCGCGGTGTGGCGTTTCTGGCGGCAGCCAAGCTCGGCTTCCTCGGCTACGACGAGATCCCGGCGAAAGTCGAAGTGGCCGGCGTCCACGAACCCGATCCGGAGCGGCGGCAGGTCTACGACCGCCTCTACCGGGAGTACCGCAAGCTGTACAAAGCCAATCGCAAGATCTACGCCCGGTTGAACCGGGCCGATTGAGGAGCCATGGACCTCGAGAAACTGCTCTCCGGACCCGTGAAGCGTATCAACCCACGTCTGGCCGGATGGGCCTACTCGGTGATGCGTCGGATCCCTCCCGTTCGCCGTCGATTGGAGGCGGAGTTCGACGACGTCGTTGCCGGGATGGAGGATTCCGTCAAGCCGTATCGGGATGAGCTGAGTTCCTATCGGCGGTTGCCCGACAACGGGTTGGATCGAGCAGAGGTGTTGTCTTTGATGGCAGATCTGGCGGGTAGAGAGGAAGCCGGATGGAAGGGCGGGTTCGCTTCCGGAGCGGTCTATCACGGCGAGGATGAACACATCGCCTTCCTCAGCAACGTGATCGCCCTGCATTCGCAGGTCAATCCGCTCCATGCCGACCTGTGGCCGTCGGCCACCAAGTTCGAGGCAGAGATAGTGGCCATGACCTCCGCCATGCTGGGCGCCGCGGAAACTGATGACGAGGTCGTGGGCACCGTCACTTCCGGTGGAACCGAGTCGATTCTGCTCGCAGTCAAGACCTATCGCGATCGGGCCGTCGCGCACGGAATCAGACGCCCGGAGATGATCGCCCCGGTGACTGCCCATGTCGCCTTCGACAAGGCGGCCCACTACTTCGGATTGAAGATGGTGAAGGTTCCGGTCGACGGGGACTACCGCGCCGACGTGGCGGCAGCGGCCGCAGCGATCAACCGCAATACGGTGCTCATGGTGGGCTCGGCACCGGCCTTCCCGCACGGCACGGTCGACCCCATCCAGGATCTCTCTTCCCTGGCTGCCGGTCGAGGGGTGGGTTTCCACACCGACGCCTGCTTGGGAGGGTTCGTACTCCCCTGGGCGGAGCGGCTCGGCCACCCGGTTCCTCCATTCGACTTCCGCCTTCCTGGGGTCACGTCGATGTCGGCCGACACCCACAAATACGGATACGCGGCGAAGGGGACGTCGGTGATCATGTATCGCGGGAGGGAGCTGCGCCGTCACCAGTACTTCACCGCTTCCGAGTGGCCGGGCGGTCTCTACTTCTCGCCGACCCTGGCGGGGAGCCGCCCGGGTGCCCTGAGCGCCGCCTGCTGGGCAGCGATGGTTTCCACCGGCGAGAAGGGTTACCTCGAGGCCACCGCCCGAATCCTCGAAACCGCTGCAGTCATTCGATCCGGGATCGAGAACATCTCCGACCTCCGCATGCTCGGTGATCCGATGTTCGTGATCGCCTTCGGGTCGGAGGTCGTCGACATCTACCAGGTGTTGCAACGAATGGCCGAACGAGGTTGGAGCCTGACCGGCTTGCATCACCCTCCTGCAGTTCACATCGCAGTGACGCTCCGGCATACTGCGGATGGTGTTGCCCGGCGGTTCATCGAGGACCTGGAGGACTCGGTCGCAGAGGCGAAGGCTCATCCGGGTGAGGCCGGTGGCGTGGCGCCGGTATACGGTATGGCGGCCACAGTCCCGGCCAGGGCAGTAGTCGATGAGCTCCTGGAGCGTTATGTCGACCTGCTCTTCGAGGTGTAGTGAGATGGTCCGGCTCCTGCGATGTTCCCGCCCGGGTCGGGAGCGAGGCGCCCGGTGACCGTTCGATCGCTACTTCGCGTCTTATGGACCTTGAGTGTCTACTCGACGATCCGTCGCCTGGCGCGCCGCTCGGGCGTGACGGACGAGGAGTTCCACGGCTCGCTGCCCGGCGATGAAGTGATGCCGCATCCCATGATCGAGTGGACGCGAGCCACGACGATCAACGCCCCGCCCGAGGACGTGTGGCCCTGGCTTGTGCAGATGGGCTTCGGCCGGGGAGGCTGGTACACGAACGAACGCTTCGATCGCCTCGTCTGGCGAGTCGACAACAAGAGCTCCGAGGTGCTGCTGCCGGAGTGGCAGAACCTGCAAGTTGGAGACATCGTCCCCGACGGTCCGGGATTTGCCGCCTACTTCCGGGTCCTGGAGCTCCGGGAGAACGAGACGATTGTGTATCACTCGATACGACATCCCTACCGGGGCCGGCCGGTTGACCCGACGGATGAAGAGGCAGTAGCGCGACGTGAGAGGGAGCTGATCGAGGGTGGCGTCTACATCGACTTCAGCTGGACGTTCGTTCTCCGTCCGGCGAAAGAGGGGACGACCAGGTTGCTTCTGCGAGTTCGCTCGGATCTCTATCCACCCTGGGTGCGGGTCACCGAGACGCTCTTCGGTCTCGTCGATCTCTTCCACGTGACCACGATGTTCCGCGGGATCAAGCGCCGCGCCGAGAGCGGCGCGAAGTCCGGTCCCGGACCTGTGGCTCGACCTCAGGGCTCAGGTTCCCCGTCTTCGGTCGGTCGAGGGGTGACCGACCCGAGTGCTTTCAACGCCTCCTCGAAACGGTCGCGCGTTATCTGATACCTCAGGAGGACGAGAGCGGCAATCACCAGGAAGAGGCCGGGAACGACCCCGAAGGCGAGTCTGACACCCAGTATGCCGGACTCGGTCTGCACGTCGTTCGATCCGTTGTAGCCGAAGACCTGTAGGAAGACTCCCAGGAGTAGTCCCGCGATCCCGAACCCGAGTTGGTGGATGGTCAGCCACAAGCCGAAGAACACGGACTCGTGGCGTTCGCCGCGCTCGTACTCGTAGAAGTCGACGAGGTCGGGCACCAGTGAGCCGGGGATGAGGAGATAGGCAGACATCGACGCACCGAGCAGTGCCGATCCGATCAAGAACAGGGCAGCCGAGTCGGTGTCGACCACCAGGCCGAGGATTGCAAGAAGCGCTGCAGCGAAGATGTTGGCGGTCAGTAGGAGATACCGCTTGTCGAATCGGTGAGTGAGCCGGTTGGTCAGGGGTACAAGAGCGGCCGCGGTGATGGTGTAGACGGCCAGGCCGATCGAGGCGATACCGGTGTTTCCGATGACGTGTTCGGCGAAGAACGGCAGGGAGGCCGTCAGTACACCGGTGGCGACGGCGCCGAGGAGCTTGAACCAGAGGAGGGTCGAAACGTTGGGTTCCCGAGCCAGCTCGGCGTATCTCCGGAGAGGCACGCGGGAGATGTCGGCATCATGCCGTGCCTCGAGGCCCTTGATGCTGGCGGCCGCTACGAAGACGGCCAGCGCGCAGAACACTCCGAAACCGACGGACATCCCGCGCAGAGCACTCTCCACGCCGTCCTCTTTCGAGACGAGGAGCGCGATGCCCCCGCCGGTGATCGTCCCGAACGACGAGAACATGGCCCGGAAGCCGATCACCTGCGTTCGTTCGTCGTAGTCGACCGTCATGATCGGAACCATGGCCATGTAGGGAACCGCGACGATCGAGTAGGCGGTGGCGAAGAAGAGGATCGCCGCGCAGGCGAGCACGAACTGGACGGTCGCAGACGCGCCCAGCGGTATCCACCAGAGGAGGCCGAAACTGACCGCGAAGGGGATAGCGCCGTACAACATGTAGACCCTCTTCCGCCCATGCCGTGAGCGGGTGCGGTCGCTCATCACGCCGATGATCGGGTCGTTGACACCGTCCCAGAGTTTCCCGATCAACACAACGGTGCCGGCCGCGGCTGCGGACAGGCCCACGACATCGGTCAGGTAGAAGAGAAAGAAGAACCCGACGGCGAAGTAGGCGATCGACAGTCCGAGATCGCCGATGGCGTATCCGATCTTCGTTCGCCGCAACATGCTCGACCGCTCCCGGGGGTGAGTTCGGCTCCATTGTCGCCTGAGGCTGGGCCGACTTCCACAGGGGAGGCCCCTGGTTTGCTGCAGGGGTGCCTCCACATGCGACGTCCTCGGGCTGAACCGAGCACGACCGGCTGCTATCAGCAGACGACTGTTAGCGTCTCACAAATGGCTGCCTCCGATCCCCCCGGCCGTGAAAGCCTGAAGCCGAAACTGCGCGGATGGTCGCACGCGGTCATGTTCCCTGTCGCTCTGGTGGCGGGCATCGTCCTGGTGGCGTTGGCAGATACGACCGAGGAGCGCGTTGCATCGTCCATATTTGCCGCAAGCGCGGCTCTTCTGTTCGGAACCAGCGCGCTGTTTCACCGTGGAAACTGGTCACCGACGATCCACGGAGTCCTGCGCCGCCTCGACCACTCGAACATCTTCTTGATCATCGCCGGGACCTACACACCGTTCGCGGTGCTGGTCCTTCGCGAGAGTGAAGGCCGGGTCCTTCTCTGGATCATCTGGATTGGGGCGCTGGTCGGGATTGCTTTCCGTGTGCTGTGGGTTGGTGCGCCCAGATGGCTGTACACGCCCGTGTACGTCGCACTGGGCTGGGTCGCCGTGTTCTACCTGCCCGACTTCCTCCGTGAAGGAGGGCTTCCCGTCTTCGTTCTGATCCTCGTCGGCGGCATCTTCTACAGCGCCGGAGCATTGATCTACGGGTTGAAACGGCCCAACCCCTCACCACGATGGTTCGGCTTCCATGAGGTATTCCACGCACTCACGGTGGCAGCCTTCGTGGTGCATTACATCGCAGTGTCGCTGACTGTGTACTCGTAGGGCGATCGCCGGACTACGCCACCCCGTAAACCTGATGCGGGGTCAGTTCGTTCGGGAAACGATGCAACATGGACCGCCGTGTCTCGAAACACAGGTGGCACTCGTCGACGTACCTATCTTGCGGATCGAAGGAGTAGGCGGAGGCGAGTTCCTGGGGGCCACCCTCCACGAGCGGGCCGCAAATCGGATGGTCGCCCGACCGGTATTGCTCCATCACCTTCCTGAGCGGGGTTTCCCATACGTTGCCGATGGAGATTCCCTGGCACAGCTGAATATGGCCGTAGGGGTCCAGGTGAATCCGGGTCGGGTCCTCCAGTTCCTCATACGGGCATTCGGTCATCGTGTGCCACGGCCGATCCGGCATTCCCTGGGCGAGGCGGTCGACGGCGCGACCCCGGAACATGACCTTCCCGCCGGATACTGCCTCTCCCTTGTCCTGGCCGGGGGGGCCTCCCACCTCCGGTGGATCGATGGATATCGGTCCGGTTGGAATCCCCAACCGTTCGGCGACCCGCATCGTGCGTTTGGCCGGGTTGTCGGGTTGATCTCCATGGTGAAAGGCGTCGTCGCTGACGCTCAGATCGGCGATCCTCAGTTCGGCCAGTGGTCGAAGCCAGAGCTCGGCGTCGTCCTCGGTGGTCCCGAAGAATCCGCTGGTCACGATCCCGACCTCGAATCCGCGCTCCCGGGCCGAACGAACGCCCTCGAGCAGCAACGGATAGAAGAGTAAGGACTCGCCGCCCTCGAAATAGATCCAGTCGATGGTGGGTACATCCTGCGCCTGATCCAGGAGGGCGTGGAGCTGGGGAGCCGTGAATGTTCCCTCAGCGTACGGGCTCGAGTAAACGAAGCAGTGGTCGCACTCGAAGGGGCAGGTGTAGGTGAGAAGAATATGGAGCTGTGAAAGCATCACGCTGTCCTTCTACGGGCACTCCTGAACATAGCGAACCTTCGGCCCGCCTGGATCAAATCCCCCTCCGCGGCGCGCAAGATGGTTTTCGCGCGACATTCGGAACCCATAGGGCACGAATGTCGCGCGAAAACGGGTTGGGTTGTTCCGGCGCCCGACCCCTACCCGGCTACCGCATGCTCTCGATCGTGGCGGCCAACGAGTTCCAGAACGGGCTGTGGCTCCGATGTGTCCGACCACATCCGCTCGCCGATGGGCCAGGCGGCGAAGATCACGCCGCCCCCCAGCAGATAGAGCGCCCAGTGGTACGGAATGAAGATGGCGGCAACTCCCGCCAGCACGCCGAGCGTGACCAGCGTCACATGGGCAATGTTGAATCGGGCGCTGCGCATCATTGAGACGGCCAGCGCCAGCCATCCGATACCCATGAGCCCGGCTCCCGCCACCCCGATCCAGAGCCTCCAGGTGGAGAGGTTGCTCGCTATCTCAGGCGTGGCTTGTGCGAAGGAGCGGCCCGTTTCGCTCGTTGTCGCCAAGCCGGCTCTCGTCATGCCCTCGAACCCGAAGCGGTACAGGAGCAATGCGCCGCCAATGGTCGCGGCGGGTACTGCGAGAAAGCTCCAGAAGTCCTCGCCGTGATCTCGTAGGTAGGTGCGTGCGGCGAAAACCACGAGCACCATCAATCCGATGCCGGCTGCAATGAGCAGGGACGCCCATTGCCACCGCTCGACTCCTGCCGCCACTTCGGTGGCAAGCGTTGCTTCCTCGAAGTTGCTGAGGTAGGGAAGGGTCAGCAACCCGCCGAGTAGAACCAGTGGAGAGAAGAACACGACCACAGCACGGGTCCGGCATTTGGCGGATCCTTGCACGATCCACCTCCTTTCGGTTGTCTGCCAGCGCGCGCAGTCGAGGTCGCCTGGCTGCGCGCTTCATCCTCAATGATCGCGCCGCCGGTCCAACTCCGATAGATGCTTTCGACCCCACTCGACTTCCGTTTTCGCGCGACTTTCTGCCCCTATGGGTACCGAATGTCGCGCGAAAAGGCTCTTCGTGGGCGGCCGGTCCACCCGTCTCCGACCTCGGGCACTTCGGCCCTGTTCATCCTTCGCACGGTCGGAGAGACTTCTCATTGAGAAGCACGCCCAGTGTTAGGAGCTCCCACAATGACGACGGTGAAAGAAGCTGCGGCCGACTTCCTGGCTCAGAAGCGTGTCGCCGTGGTTGGTGTGTCCAGGAACCCACAGGGCCACGGGAGCAACATCGTCTATCAACGGTTGCGGGACCGGGGCTACGAGGTATTCGCCGTCAACCCGAACGCAGACGAGATCGAAGGCGATAAGTGCTATCCGAACCTGGGTTCGATCCCGGGTGGAGTCGACGCGGTGGTGATCGGCACGAGCCCGGCCAACGCTCCTGCCGTCATGGAGGATGTCGTGGCCGCAGGGATCTCGCGCGTCTGGATGCATCGGTCGTTCGGATCGGGGAGCGTTTCAGATCAGGCGACGGCCGCAGGCCGGGACAAGGGGGTCACGGTCATCGACGGAGGTTGCCCGCTGATGTTCGATCCCACCGCCGATTTCGGTCACAAGTGCATGCGACCGATCCTGACTCTGACCGGGGCCGTACCCAGGACGGTGTGAGAATCGCCCGCTCACGTCTGGTCGCCGGTCTTTTGCTGCTGCTATCGGCTCTGGTCGCCTGAGGCGTCCGGGTCGCTCTGGTCCCCGGCCCCCTTGCCCACTCCGCGCCGCCCTTTCGGCCCCTCTTTCTCATCTGCCTGGGCCTGCTCGCCCGGCGGTCCGCTGTTCGCCCCGCCGGGACGTTCGGGCTTGTTCGCCTCGCCGGGAGCAGAGTCGGGTCGACCATCGTCCTCAGCGAGACCGAAGTCGGAGAGTTGGGGATGATCGGGACACGCCTCCCACGGCGAGAACCCCGTGCCCCTGTTGGCGATTGCCGACGCCGAGACACAGTCCGCCCACTCCCGGGTGGCGGCTGCGAATTCGTGTGCTCTCATGGCTTCGTCGGCGGCAATCGACAGGAGTTCATCCATCGACATGATGTCAACGGCGGCCTCGTCCGGCGCCTCGCGAGTCACGCCGGCAGGCCCGCCCGCGAGTGTTGTCGAGGAGGTCGCCTCCCCGGAATCGGAGGTCGCTATCTGCGATGGAGGAGCGAAGGCGGAGTTGGCCACCCAACCACCGACCGCAGCCAGCGCAACGGAGCCCAGCATCATCTTGAACAGCAGTCCTGACGAGAGCACACCGATGACGGCCGCTCTTCTGGTCCGACGCGGAGGGTCTAGTTCGTTGAGGGTTCGCCGAGTACCGCACTGCCCGCAGACTCTGGAGCCGTGCTGATAGGCGACGGCCTTGCCGCCGCAGAAATCACAGCGTTCGCCCACCTTTGACCTCATCTGCGTGCTCCTATGTGACGGTCATCGGCCGAAACGCGGAATGATCGAGACACAAAGATGCGAACCCCGGAATGACTAGTCATTGCGGATGTCCCCGGAACCGATACCGGGTGCGAGATCAGGCTCTAGTAACGGTGAGAGTTTCGTCGAGTGTTTCGACCAGCAGATCGGCGTGCGATTCGTCGAAGACGAGCGGCGGACGGATCTTCAGTACGTTGCCGTGCAGTCCGGTCCTGCCGATGAGAACCCGCCGCCGCCGCATCTCATCCATCACGCGGCGGGTCAGGTCGGGATCGGGACGCCCGTCGGTCACGAGCTCGACTCCGATGAACATGCCGGGGCCGCGCACGTCGCCGATCGACGGATGTCTGCCGGCAAGCGTTCGGAGACCGGAACTCAGGTACGACCCGACCCGGTCGGCCTTGGCCGGTAGATTCTCCGCCGAGATCACGTCGAGGACCGCCATGGCAGCTGCGGTGGAAACCGGGTTCCCGGCGTAGGTACTGAAGTAGTAGCCGCGCCGCTTGAACGCTCCGGCGATTGCCGGCGTGGTTATCACTGCAGCCACCGGATGCCCGTTGCCCATGGGCTTGCCGAGAGTGACGATGTCGGGCACGAAGCCCTGGTCGGCGAAACCCCACATCCGCTCGCCGACTCGTCCGAATCCCGCCTGTACTTCATCAGCGATGAACAGGCCGCCGGCTTCGCGAACCTGCTCCGCCGCGGCACGGAAGGTACCCGGCGGAGGATCGAAGATCCCATCGCTGGAGAAAACGGTATCGAAGGCGAGGGCGGCCGGCCGGTGCCCGTGTTTCGCCAGTTCGGCGAGGGCTCGTTCCAGGTCGCCGTCCGGTTCCCGCCTGGGATCCGGAGCCGGCACGGTCGCCACCCACGGTTCGAGGTTCTCGATACCGAGTTCCTCGGGTGACGTAGCCATCGTCAGAGCAGTCGCGCCGTGATAAGCGTGCTCCGTGATGACGATTCCCTTGTTGCCGGTCACCGTCTGCGCCATCCGCCACGCCAGGTCGTTGGCCTCGCTGCCGGAGTTGGCGAACACGACGACGCTCAGGTCTTTGGGGAACAACTCGACGAGGCGATCCGCATAGTCGAGCACACCCTCGACGAGGTAGCGGGTGTTTGTGTTGAGAGTGGCGGATTGCCCGGCGATGGCGGCGGTCACCGCCGGGTGGCTGTGTCCGACCTGCGGGACGTTGTTGTAGGCGTCGAGGTGGCGTTCGCCGTTTGCGTCGATCAGCCAGACTCCCTCACCGGCGACCGCATGTAAGGGGTCGGAGTAGGACAGGCGCATCCCGGCTCCGAGACGATTCGAGCGCCGTTCGATCAGCGACGAAAGGTCGGCCGGTCGACCGCGCCGCTCCGCAGGCATCCCGCAAGCCTTCCGAATGGCACCCGTCATGGACTCCACCGTCAGCGAGGAGAGCTGCCGGAGCGTCGACCAGCTGATGTCCGAGTAGGACAGGATGTATTCGGTGTTCTCTCGATGGGTCTCTGCTCGCCATGCGCCGATAACCAGAGACTGCGCAAGGCGACCGGCGATCAGGTAGGGGAGAACCTCCAGTTCCGCTTCTTCCAACGGCACGGTCGCGTGATATGCCCGGGTCATCCCTGCTATCGCGGCGGTCGGGTCCTCCAGGCCCAGTGTCTGGTAGCTGATTGCAACGGCGACGTCGACGATCAGCGGCGCATGGACCAGGTCTCCGAAGTCGATGATGCCGGTGATCTGGGCGGGGTCATCCGGGTCGACGAGCAGGTTCTCGGGGTTGAAGTCGTTGTGGATCACCTGTGCCCGTAGGTGAGGGAGGAGAGGCGCAACGTGTTGGTCGAAACGGTCGAGCCACTCTCCGACCAGAGACTGCTGGTCGGGCCGGAGATAGTCCAGTTTTGACCGCATGGCGGGTAGATGTTTCAGGTCCCAGAGCAGCACACGGCCGGCTTCAGGGTCGAAGAATCCCCGGAGGGCCAGTCCGAGGCGGGCGAGGGTGGTGGCGATGCTCTCCCGCAGCCGGTCCGACGAGATCCCCTGCTCGAGTGTTGCGCCGGGCAGGAAGCTGACCATCCGTACCGGCAGCATCAGGCCGTCAACCCGGACGGAGCCGACCGCCGCCCCGTCGACGGTCGGAAGGTTTCTGGGTACCGGCAGGCCGGGGTCGACGAGGGAGATGTGGGTGAGGGCGGCTGCCTGCATGGAGAGAACCGAGGAGTCCTCCGCAGGATTGGCAAACTTCAGCTTGTAGGACCCCCGGTCGCCGTCGATCAGGAAGTTTCGGTCACGCTCGCTCTCCAGGGGGGAAGCTTCTCCGACAATGCCGAACAGGCGACGGGCCGTCTCCTCCGCCTGCTCGGTTCCGACTTCCGGGACCGGCTGTTCGAGTAGGTGGTCTGCTGAAGGTTTCACGGCCAAGAGAATACCCGCCTCGTCGGCCGTTCAGCCGGGCAGGTTGACCGCGGCCACACCGCTGTTGACTATCTGGTCGGCAAGCAAGCCGAAGGACTCATACAGCTCACCTATCGTTCCCGATTCGCCGAATCGGTCGACGCCCAGCGGGACGACGCGCTGGCCGAACACCGAGCCAAGCCAGGCAAGGGTGTGGCTCGATGCGTCCTGGACGGTCAGGATCGGCAGGTGCCGCTCGGCGGCGTTGATGATCTTCTCGAGGTGAAGTGCGCTCCGGACGGCCTGGTTCCGGGCCGATCGGGCCAGGGCCTCTCTCCACTCCCCGAACAGCCGGTCCTGGCTCGTGATGTCGAGGACGGTTGTGGCGATGCCTTCCTCTTCGAGACCGTCAGCCGCGGCCAGGACCTCGGGCATCAGAGGTCCGGTGGCGGCGATGATGATCCCGGACGGCGACTCCCGGGCAGGCTCGCGGAGCCGGTATCCGCCTGCCAGCACGTCCTGCCGAACGGCTTCAACACCCAGCCGGCCGACGGCGGCCTCGAACGGGGCCTGGTCGATGGGCCGGGTGGACAACCGCAGGTAGAGGCTCGCTCCGTCGGGTTCGGAGAGGCGGCGAATTCCGTCCGAGAGAAGCCAGTCGAGCGCCCGCCCGTAGGAGGCTTCGCAGGCGGTGATACCGGGCAGTTCCATCCCTATCGAAGGTGTAACGCTCGACTGGTGTGCTCCTCCTTCCGGTGCCAGCGTGATTCCCGAAGGGGTCCCGGCGACAACGAACCGGCTGCCGTTGTAGAGCGAGTAGACGAGGGCGTCGAGGCCTCGCAACACAAACGGGTCGTAGACCGTCCCGATCGGAACGAGCATCTGGCCGTGGTGTTCGTGAGCCAGTCCGAGTTGCCCCAGAAGCAGGAAGAGGTTCATCTCGGAGATCCCCAGTTCGATGTGCCTTCCCTTCGGCCCGGGTTGCCAGCGCAACAGGCGTTCATCGTCGAAGTAGTCCGTTCGCTCGACGGGCGAGTAGACGCCCATCTTGTTGATCCACCCTCCCAGGTTGGTCGAGGTGGCAACATCGGGGGAAGCGGTGACGAGGCGCTCCGCGACGGCCGGGTCGCTGCCCAGAGCCGTGAGGATGCGCCCGAACTGTTCCTGGGTGGACGTCGGGCGTGTGGAGGGGTGCTGCGCGGTTTCGCGGCCGATGTTGATCTCCGGCCTGGATGGCGGGGGCATGTTGTTGATTTCGCGCCCGACCGCGTCGCACAGGCGACCTGCAGGCGAATCGGGATCGAGCCGGTCCCACTCCGTGTCCTCGCTCAGACCGGCTCCCGCGCGGAGATCGCCCACCTGCTCGGCTGTGAGCAATGCAGAGTGGTTCAGCGGGTGGCCGGCGATCGGCAGCCCCCATCCCTTCACGGTGTAGGCAAACACGACGCTCGGGCGTTCCTTCTCGGCATCGCACTCGCGGTAGGCGCGGATCAGCAGATCGAGGTCATGGCCGCCGAGGTCGCCGATCAACGGGGCGAGGTCAACGTCGCCGACGTCATCGAGGAACGTGCGCAGATCTGCGGGTGCGTTGGCCAGGAAGCGTTGCCGCAGTTCGGCACCCCGGTATGCGAACAGGCTCTGGTACTCCTCGTTGGACATCTCGTCGATGTGTCGTCGGAGTATCTCACCACCGGGCCTGGCGAATGCTTCGTGAAGGAGGTTCCCGTACTTGGCTTCGACGACATGCCACCCGGCATCCGCGAAGAAGCGCTGGAGCCTGCCCGCCCGGATTCCCGGCACGATTCTGTCGAGGCTTTGACGGTTCAGGTCGATGATCATCATCACGTTGCCGAGACCTTGGAGGGCCGGTTCGGCGATTGCCTCCCACACGTTGCCTTCGTCGAGTTCCGCATCCCCGACCGTGGCGATGAAGCGGGCAGCCGGCCGTTGTTCGAAGTGATGGTTCAGATAGCGGCGGGTGGCCGCCGAGAAGAGAGGGGCTACTGCCCCGAGTCCGACCGACCCGGTGGAGAAGTCGGCCACATCGGGGTCCTTGGTGCGGGACGGGTACGCCTGGAGGCCGCCCATGCGGCGGAGGCGTGTGAGGTAGGCGCGGTCGAGTTCACCGGTCAGGTATTTGATGGCGTGGTAGACGGGAGAAGCGTGTGGCTTGACCGCCACCTTGTCCTCGCCGCCTATGTGACCAAACCAGAGAGCGGTCATGATCGAAACCATCGACGCCGACGACGCCTGGTGGCCGCCGGTCTTGATTCCGCCTGAGTCTGAGCGGTTCGCATGATCGACCATCCGCACCGCCAGCCAAAGGATCCGCTGTTCGATTGCGCGCAGAACGTCGAGGTCCGGCGTGGTCGATGAACGGTCCGGGTGGGGCATCGTGGCAGCATTCTCGCGGGTCGGACCGCCGCCTGCTCGAAGATCGGGGCGTCTCCCGGCCGTATCGCTCAAGAGTGCACGCGCAGAAACCGATTACTTATCGGTGAGTAAACGGAGAGACTCCATTGCCCGATGGGGAGTCTTAGGATTTCTCTTCGGCTCCCTGTTCCCGTTGATCGGGTGGGTTGTCGCCACTCGCGCCGGCCGGGTGGGCCTCTCAGAGGCATACGCAGAGCAGCCCGTGCTGTGGATAGTCAATCTTGCCCCGTTCGTTCTTGCCGTAGCCGCCATGTGGATCGGACTCGAGCACGCCAAGCTGGTCGGCGCTCTGCGGGCAACCGATCAGAAGGTGCACGAGCGCACGGCCGAGTTGGAGGTGAGCAACCGTCGACTCGAGGAGCACGCCCGAGCCAAGGATCAGTTTCTGGCGGTCGTCAGCCACGAGCTTCGCACGCCGCTCACCGTCGTCAGCGGTTTCGCTCAGGAGCTCGTCGATAATGATGTGAATCTCTCCAAAGCCGAAGAGCACGAGCTCCTCGAGGTGATAGCCGACCAGAGCAGGGAGCTCAGCTTCATCATCGAAGACCTGCTCCTCACAGCCCGCGCCGACATCGGAGCGGTGGCCATTGTGAAGGACGTGCACGACCTCGCCGAAGAGGTGAGTACGGTATTTGCCGGTTGTGTTTGCACTCAGGCCGAGCGGGACTCCTTCGAGCTGGATCTCGAGCCCGCCGTTGCCGAGGTCGACGCGACTCGAGTTCGACAGATCGTTCGCAACCTCCTGACCAACGCCGTCCGGTACGGGGGCCCGCAGCGTCGGATCGTGACCCGGTCGAGCGACGGCGTGGTGACTATCTGCGTATGCGACAACGGGGACGGCATACCGGAGCATGATCGAGATCGAGTATTCGAGCCGTACCAGAGTTCCGCCCAGGTGCTCGCCGTGTCTGATTCGGTAGGGCTGGGTCTGACGGTGGCCCGCAAGCTCGCCAGGATGATGGATGGGGAACTCACCTATGTCTACGAGGACGGAATGAGCACGTTCCGGTTGTCGTTCCCGGCGGTCTCCGGATCCGATGGGGTGTCGACCGGTCAGGTCGCCGAGGCAATGGACGGGAATGATGATTCGTCCATCCACGCTCGCAACCGGGCGGTTGCCAGAACGTCGTCCTCGTTGTAGGCGAGCAGCCTCATCCGCGCCGCCTCGTCTCCCGCGACCGCTTGCTCGTACCAGACCATCGACCGACCACCTCCAGGGTCGTCGTCCCGCCACCGGAACCCGGCCAGCCCTGCCACAACCTTGAGGCCGGATCCCGAGCCGGTGATCAGCTGCCGTTCGAATACTTTCCTCATGTCGATCCAGCGTTCCGAGCGGATCAGGGCTTCGACCGACTCGACTTGCCCTGCATCATCCTCGGTGAGTCCCCGTCGCATGTGCCGCTCCTCGGCCTGGCTGGAGTAGCAATAGACGGCCACCGTTCGTCCGGCAGCCGAGTTCGTTTCGATCTGCCCGCTGAGCCAGTTCCAGAACCCATCGAATACTTCGCGGCGGGCGCCACCTCCGGCATCCATCGGCTCCCAGGTGACAAACGGGTGGTAGGTGCGGCCGGACGGGTCCGTGACCAGAGCACCCCAGAGGTAGGCGTCCTCATCGATCGTGTTCTCCATGTCGATGTCGATCTCGACGTCGGCGCGGGGAACCAGCACATCCTCGATTCCGCGGCGCCGATAGGCGGGGGCCGGGCCGAGGCGGGCACGGGCGGTGTCGATGTGAGCGGCCAGCGATTTCAGTGGGGCATCCCCGCGTGCGTAGGCCACGTCGATGGTGGAACCGTCGAGCCGGAGCGCGTCGCCGGCGGTCGAGAACCCGGCGAGCTCGAGATCGGCGATCTGCTTGGTGCGCCTTTTGCCGATTACGTCGGCGACCGGTGCCGAGGGCGGGAAATCCGGCGCTCGATTCACATATGTGCGCAGATCGACTCCTCGAGCGATGAGATCGGCGGTTTCCCAGTCGAGCGAGGCGAGTTGCCCGGTGGTGGTGATGGCGCCGAGGTGGAGGTCGCGCCATTGCGGCCAGCCGATTCGAGGCAGCAGACTCACGTCGTCCTTGCTCTCGAGAACCGGCCGGCACACTTCCCACCAGTCGCATGAGTCGCAGTCGGCGATTCTGACCGGGACGACGAGCGGCTCCAGCGATGGATCGTCTCCCCGCTGCCGGGCTACGGCGATGATGTCGAGACGGAAGTCGAACTCGAAGTCGTAGCGCTCGAGTGTCGTTCGGGTCCGCCCGCCCGACTTCCACATCGGCTCGGTCAAGTCGTACCAGACGACCCGGTGTTCCTTGCCGATGATCCCGCCGGTCGGATTCGTGTGGGCGAATCCCGCCGCTTCGAGCATGCGGTGGTAATGAGCCAGTTGCAGTGCGTCATCCTCCCGGGAGCGCAACGATCCCGCTTCGGGTGCTGCGTGATCGGGTCGGGGAGCCGCAAGGGGACTCACCTCGACCATCGCTGCGCCGGAGCCTTCCTCGATCGTCAGGTGGTGCTTGACGTCGACCGGCAGGTAGGACGTCCTTCCGTCCGGCTCGCTCATTGAAACGAGCAGGTCGGGTTCGCCGACGCGTTTGCCGTGGATGTCGGGTGAGAGGCGACCGCCGATGATCAGTCCGGCCTGTGCCTCCATCGCCGCCCGGGTGGCAGCCTCACGATCGACTGGAGGGGCACTGCGGTCGACGACGATCCCCTCAGGATGCAGAGCGACGAGCTCTGCGATTATCTCGGCCTCGAACTCGATACCGCGGTCGATGCGCAACTGAGCGTCGTCCGGCCGATCGAGCGCCACCACCTCGAGGGTCGGGTCGTTGGCAAGATGCGCGACAACCGGGCATTGCTTTGCGATGTATCCGCCCTGGAGGGGAACCGAGGTTGTGTCGTATCGAGTCGGCATGCCCGGCGAGCCTAGGACGCTTTCGGCCTCCCGGATGCCATCGTTCGGTGGCCGGGTGGATGTGGTCGGATCCGGCATGACGGCCTGCGCGCCGGGAGATCAGAGCCCTCGACCAGAACGCCGGGTGGGTCTTGTGCCTTGCCCGGTTTCTTGGCGTAGAATCCACCTACCATCTCGGGGGATACATGGCGACCCAACATCCGATTGAGCTGATACTGGCCAGACGGCTCGCCGAATCTATGTCCCATCCCGTGTGGATCTCCGATGCGCTCGGCAACCTCGTGTTCTACAACGAACCGGCTGAAGGGATCCTCGGGGTGCGGTTCGGCGAGGCGGGGGAGATGCCAGCTTCTGCGCTCGCCGAGCGCTTCGTGACCGAGGATCTGGACGGAACCGAGATGCCGGCGAATGATCTTCCCCTCGTGATCGCCCTCAGGGATTGGATTCCCGCTCATCGACCGATGCGGATCCGGTCCTTCGACGGGGTATGGCGGGTCATCGGAGTGACTGCCATCCCGCTGGTCGGAGTAGGCGACCGCAGGGTCGGGGCTCTGGCCACCTTCTGGGAGCTCGACGGTTGAAAGCCACTCTCCTCGGCACCAGAGGATCGGTGGGCCGGGCGGGACCTGCCACCGTTCGCTACGGCGGCGACACGTCGGCGGTCGAGGTTTGCGCAGATGACGGCACCGTGCTCTTGCTGGACGCCGGGTCGGGTGTGGTCCACGCATCGCCGGCGGCCGGTTCGGCACCGGTTCATGTGCTGCTCACCCACCTGCACATGGACCACATCCAGGGACTCGGGTTCCTCAGCTCGCTCTTCAATCCAGATATCGAGGTCCACATCTGGGGGCCGGAGTCATCCCATCGACCGTTGGCGGCCCGCCTCGGCAGATACCTCTCCCCGCCGCTGTTTCCGGTTCATCTGCGTGATCTTCCCAACCTCGTTCTTCACGAGATCGGTTCCGAGGATTTCTCGATCGGACCGTTTTCAGTCACATCCGACTTGATCATCCACTCGGGGCGCGCGCTCGGCTATCGGGTGTCGGCCGACGGGCGCAGTCTCGCCTATCTGCCGGATCATGAGCCGGCGCTCGGCGGTGAGAACCTGGTTTCGGAACCCCTGTGGACGTCGGGATTCGGACTGGCCGAGGGCGTCGACGTGCTCATTCACGACACCCAGTACACCGACGAGGAGTACCGGACCAGGGTCGGATGGGGTCACAGCACGCTCTCCCACACAGCGGATTTCGCAGCGATGGCAGGCGTCGGAAAGCTGGTGATGTTCCATCATTCACCGGACCACACGGATGAGCTGATCGATCACCTGATGGATGAGATAAAGCGAGATCGAGACCTGCCCTTCGACCTGGTGCCCGGTCTGGCAGGCGCCACGATCGAAGCCTAGGCCGGCTCATCGAATCATCGCGCAAGCCCGGGTTCCCGATCATCCCGGCGGGTCCTGTCGCGGTGGTTCACCTGGCCGGCGGTCAGTCGTGGAGGTGCTCGTCGAGCACTCGCCTCATCACCTCGACGATGACCTTCGCTTCTGATTCCGTCATGTGCTTCGCCCAGGCGGCTTCCAGCTCGGCGTCTACGACTCTTCGGGTCCGTGCATGTGCCTCCCGGCCTTCCGGCGTGATCTCCACAACGGTTGCCCGCCTGTCGGCGGGATCGGGGCTTCTGGCCACGTAGCCGAGCGCCTCGAGCCGATCGATGACCTTGGTGGTGCCGCCGGCGGAGAGTGTCAGGCTCTGGGCGATGTCGGACATGCGGGGCGGCTGCCGGGCATGCTCGAGGTTGAGCAGCGCCTCGTGATCTGCGAGCAACAGACCCGTCTCCTGCTGGAGCACTTCTTCGATCTTCGCTTTGAGCAGAAAGGAGGCGTGCAGCGTTTGTGCCGCTACCTGACGCCAGAGAGGCTGCTGGTCGTATCCCATGGCCCACATTCTTGCACTAGATGCTGTCTTCGCATATAGTATACTAGAAAACTAATCTAGCGAAGTAGATTGTCGTGAGAGAACTCCTTCGGATACCCGGATTCAGAACCTTCGGGATTGTGTGGCTCGGTCAGCTCATTTCGAACCTCGGGTCGGCGATGACCGGCTTCGGCCTGGCGATCTGGGTCTATAGAGAAACCGGCTCGGCGCTGCAGCTGGCTCTCATCGTCGCGGCCGCCACGGTGCCGATGCTGCTGGTGACTCCATTCGCGGGGGCGTTGATCGATCGGTGGGATCGCCGTTCGGCGATGATTCTCGCCGACGCCGGGGCTTCTCTCGGGACCCTGGCCATCATGCTCCTCCTCGTTACCGGCAATCTGGAGACGTGGCATCTCTATGGATGCCTGTCGGTCAGCGGCATCTTCAGGGCATTCCAGTTCCCCGCCTATTCGGCAGCTACCACCCTGCTCATACCCAAGGAGCACTACGCGCGCGGTTCGGGTCTGGTCCAGTTGGCAGGAAGCATCGGCGGCATCGCCGCGCCGGTAATGGCGGCGGCGGCCATCGTCTGGCAGGGCATCGTGCTCATCTTCATCATTGACTTCGCAACCTTTCTCTGCGCGATCGGAACCCTTCTCGCAGTGCGGTTCCCGGCAGCCGAGAAGAGTGAGCGGCGCGGACGCGGCATCCGCGGACTCGCTCTGGAGGCCAGGGAAGGCCTCGACTTCGTTCTCGAACGCCGTGGCCTCTTCATCCTCGTCTTGTCTTTCGTCACGGTGAACTTCGCGTTCGCGTTCCAGGGTGTCCTGATCATCCCGCTGCTGCTGAACCTGACGAACGAGCAGACCGCCGGCTTGATCGTCTCAATCGGGTCGGGTGGGGTCGTGCTCGGCAGCCTGGCGCTGAGCGCCTGGGGCGGCCCCGGGAACAGGATCGCCGGCGTCTACTACCCGATTCTGGCAATGGGGGTCGGCCTCGTCCTGATGGGAATCCGACCCGTCGTAGGTTTCGTCATGGCAGGCATCCTCCTGATAAACGCAACCCATCCGATCGCCGGAGGGAGCAGTCAGTCGATCTGGCAGTCCAAAGTCCCGCCCGAACTCCAGGGCCGGGTGTTCGCAATCCGCCAGGTCTCGGCAATCGCGGCTTCTCCCGCCGCCTTTCTGCTGGCCGGGGTGCTCGCCGACCATTTCTTCGAGCCCTTGATGCTCGACGCTTCCGGCTTGCTGGGGGTCGTATTCGGCTCCGGCCCCGGGCGGGGGATCGGGTTGATGTTTGCCCTCGCCGGTTTGCTTGCGATAGCCACGGTGGCAGTGGCGCTGAACCATCCGAGGATCAAGAACCTCGAGACTGAAATCCCCGACTTGGAACCGGTTCGAATTTCGAACTGAAGTCGATTGCCCGACACTCCAAGCGGCCGGCCCTTGTCCGGACGACCTCTCGGCCGAGACGGGAAGCAGGACTCCGCCGACGAGGCCGCGCCACCTCCGGCGGAGGCCCCGGTTGGTTGATTTCCGAGACCGATGCCCGCACCGGTGTCTCGAACCGGCCGGCGATCGGCAACTAGCCCGGCAAGAGCCACCCCCGAGACCCTCCGCGCGAGGAGGTCTACGCCGGTGCCGCCGGCTGCCGGGGCGACGGAGATGACCGGTTCAACTGGTCCGAATGGTCGCCGGGCGGTTGAACAACGCGACCCGTTCCACGCGACTTCACGGCTAGTACATTCATCCCGACATCGGGCGCCGTTCGGCGTTCGCAATGAGGAGGTAGCAGGGTGTTGAAGCGACCGGGTCTCGTGTTCCTGACCGAGGCAGAAGTCCGGCAATCTCTGGCCATGCCCGAGGCCATTGGATTGGCCGAGCGCGGAATCGAAGCCGATGCCGCCGGCGACGTCGCCGGAGACAAGTTCTACATGTCGGTGGGGGAGAACGGGTTCCTCAAACCCTTCTCCGGCTACATGGCCGGTGAGGAGTTCGCCTATGTGAAGAGCTTCAGCTTCTTCGAGGGCAATCCGGCCCAAGGGTTGCCGGCAACCGACTCGCAAGTTCTGCTGTTCGATGCGAAGACCGGGCTCCCGGTCGCCCTAATGGAGGCAGACTGGATCACCGGCCTCAAGACGGGTGCGTCGACCGGGGCCACGGCCCGGCGCCTGGCCCGTCCGGATTCTCGAGTTGCCACGATCTTTGGTGCCGGCGTTCTCGGCCGTCACCACGCAGACGCTATCGACCATCTCTTCGACCTCGACGAGTTGCGCATCGTCGATGCCGTCCCGGAAGCTGCCGGCCGGTATGTATCCGAGATGGCCGGCAGGCTGAAGGCGCCGGTGCGCGTTATCGACTCCGCTGAGGAAGCCGTGCGCGGGGCGGACATCGTTGTAACGGTGACGACCGGCAGTGCAGTCAACGTTCGACCGGAATGGGTCAAGCCCGGTGCATTCGTCGCTCGACTCGGCTCGTACCAGGAGGTCGCCGAGGAGTTGTTCGAAGAGGCCGATCGGCTGGTGGTGGACCGCTGGCAATATGTCAGCTACCGCATACCGGAGATGGTCAAGCTGATCGGTGAGGGTCGCTTGAGCAGCGGAGACGCGATCGAATGGCCGGACATCGTCGGTGGGCGCGCTCCCGGCAGACAGACCGACTCGGAGGTCATCCTCTTTGTGGCGCTCGGCATTTGGGGCGAATACGCGGCCATCCTCCCAGAGGCCTACAGAAGAGCACGGGCGCTCGGACTCGGCACGGTGATTCGGGGCGGGTGAAGCTCCGGCAATCCGGGTCCGCCGTCAGCTTCGCTCTTCCGAGACGGAGTTCCCGCCGTCGACGATGATGCTCTGGCCGGTCGTGTAGGCGGCTCCCGGAGTGGCCAGCCAGGCGACGGCTGCAGCCACCTCGTCCGGCGCAGCGCTTCGTCCCATTGGCGTGGCGAGTCCCTGTCCGACTTCATCCTCCGTCTGGGAGCCCGTCGCAATCCATCCCGGGGCAACCGCGTTGGCGGTGATTCCGTACCGGGCGTAGTCGACGGCGATCGAGCGGGTCAGCCCTTCGAGGGCCGCTTTCGAGGCGGCGTAGGCCGGGTCGGCCCGCATCGCCATGACCGGCCCGGTGACACTCGACACGTTGATGATCCGACCCCACTGGTTCTCGAGCATGTGGGGGACGGCGGCACGGGAAACCAGGAAAGCGGTGTCCAGGTTGCGTCTGAGGGATGCCCGCCAAACCTCGGTGGGGAGCGTGGCCAGTTCTCCTGCTTCGGCTTCGCCGGGAAGGCTCACGCTCGTCATTCCGGCGTTGTTGACCAGGATGTCGAGTCTCCCAAACGCCTCGACCGTTTCTGCGATCAGTTCGTCGGCGTACCGCTCGTCGGTGAGATCGCCGAACGAGCCTCCTGCGTCGATCCCGGATTTCTGCAGTTCCAAGACTCGTTCGTGGATGCGGTCGGTTGTCGATGTGATCATGACACTCGCGCCGAGCTCTCCGATGAGGCGGGCGCAAGCGAAGCCGATACCCGACGGGCTGCCGGCTCCCGTCACCAGGGCCACGCGTTCGTCGAGCGAGAAGAGTGCGGGTGTCACGACAGGATCCTATCGAAGAACCGGCTTGTTCAGGCGTCGCGGATGAGCGGGGCGACCCGGGTACCCAGCAGCTCGATCGAGCGGAGTACCTTGTCGTGGGGGAGGGTCCCGACGCTGATGTGCAGCATGAAACGATCTATCCCGAGCATATCGCGCAGGTGGAGGATCTTGCGGGCGACCGTCTCCACGTCACCCAACACCAGCGAGCCGCCCGGGCCTCGCATCATGTCGTACTGCTGCCTGGTCATGGGACCCCAACCTCGCTCGCTCCCTAGCTGGGACATGGCGATTGCATAGGAGGGATAGAACTCTTCGGCGGCCTGCTCGCTGCCGTCCGCGATGTATCCATGGGCGTGCAGTGCCGGCGGCGCATCCGCCGGGTCGAACCCGGATGCAACCAGTGTTCTCCGGTGGAGATCCGTCAAGACGGCGAAACGGTCCGGGCTCCCTCCGATGATTGCCAGCGTGATCGGCAGCCCGCGCTGAGCCGCCCGGATGACGGAGGCGGGTGTACCGCCGACGGCCACCGAGATGGGCAACTGCTCGTGGCGGGGATAGACGGGTTGATCATCGATCGGTGGTCGGAATCTTCCCGACCAGGTCACCCGCTCGTTCTCGTGGATCAGGAGTAGCAGGTCGAGTTTCTCGGCGAACAGTTCGTCGTAGTCGGCGAGCGAGTAGCCGAACAGTGGGAACGACTCGATGAACGAACCCCGGCCTACGAGCAGCTCGGCCCGGCCGGACGAAAGCAGGTCGAGAGTGGCGAAGTCCTGGTAGGTGCGGACGGGATCGGCCGACGACAGGATGATCACCGCCGGGATGAGCCGGATCCGGCTGGTACGACCGGCTGCAGCGGCCAGCACGATGGCCGGAGAGGAAGCGGCGAAGTCCGGCCGGTGGTGTTCGCCGATGCCGTAGACGTCGAGTCCCACCTGCTCGGCGAGTTCGATCTCTTCGAGAACCTGGCGGAGCCGGTCGCCGTGGCTGATCGTATTCCCAGTCTCGGGGTCGGGGTGAGTCTCGGCGAATGTGGTGATGCCTAGTTCCATGGGCGGGCATTATGCCGACAACGGCGGACTAGAAGTTTTCTCAGCAATACTGTTGCGCGCTGGGAACGTCAGTATTGCTGAGAAAACGGAAGGGCATTGAAGTTCCGGAATTAGCCGGCCCCGCCTTTGCAGGCGGGGCCGGCAGTAGTTAGAAGCTGGAGCTTACGACCGGTTTCCTTTCGGCTCGGCCAGCTCGTGCTTGCGACAAACGCATTTCGGTACAGTGCATTCCTCGGAGCCACGATGCTCCATGCGAGGATGACCGCACCCAACGCAACGTTGTCTCCCGCCGTCGATTTTCCTGGCGGGACCGGACTTCACCGCGAACGTTCTTTGGCGACGTTGACGGTCAGGGCGCGTCCGTCGACGTTCTGGCCGTCGAGGGCTTCGATAGCCGCGTTGGCGCCTTCTGCGGTCGCCATCTCCACGAAGCCGAAACCGCGTGAGCGGCCGGTGTCGCGATCGGTGATCACCTGAGCTTTGTCGACATCGCCGTGTGCGGCGAACATCCGCTCAAGGTCGGCGGAAGTCGTGTTGAACGTGAGGTTGCCCACGTATAGGTTTTTGGACACAGTCTCTCCTTGCGAACCGTCGGGGGCCAACGCCTCGCCTGATCTGCGTTGGGGGGTCGGAGCCGGCGGCTTCGACGAGAACCTGCATGTCCTGCGGTCACTCCGCCGACGGAACATTGGGAGGCGGAGCTGGCGGTGTACACATGGTGCGTACGCTGTATATGAAGTGTAGTGCTCGAAACGGCTAGACGATCGGCGATTCCGGTCGCGGTCGCCGTTTCGAGTGTCGGACGGTATTCAGTCGGCTTCGTCGGACTCGATTCCGAGCTCGACGAAGATTCGATGCCGCTCTTCCTGGTATTGCTGCTCTCCAAGATCGCCGGCAGCATGGCGCTCGGAGAGTGAATGGAATTCTTCCATCAGTTTTGACTCGTCGGGGGCATCGCTCGGGTCCGTTGCAGACTCCAATGAGGATTCACGCCGTTCGCGTTTTGCCTCCTGGCGTTCCTGGCGGGCCCTTTCCCGGGCGCGCTTGGCCATGCCTTCACGCCCGCGTTGTGCCACGCTAGACGGGCCTGACGTTTACCGCTTCCGGGCCTTTGCGCCCTGCTGCGGTTTCGTACTCCACCGACTGGCCCTCCGAAAGCGTGCGGAATCCGCCGCCTTCGATGTTGGACGCGTGGACGAAAACGTCGGTGCCCTCCTGCGTGGTGATGAAGCCGAAGCCCTTTTGTTCATTGAAGAACTTGACGGTTCCGGTGACTTTCATTTCTCGACCTCCTGGGTCGTGCGCTGTTCGGCGCGCCGGGTTTGAAACCCGGGTTGTTCTTCCCGCAGGTGTTCGAAACGGGAAACTTGAGGGGTGAGGAGCGGAGTCGCTAACTCGATCCTGTGCCCGACTCACGAGCCGGCTCGTCACGCATTCGAACTGCGGACTCCTGAGAATCGCGAGGACAAAAGGCCGATCAATCTAGGAAGGAGCGACGCTGCGAGGCCCGATCTAGTTCGGGCACGAATGATGATAGCCGCGATCTCGGCCACTGAACAGCCCGGTCGTCGGGACGCGCAGAAAGGGCGCGCCCACCCTGAGCGTTCCTACCCGGTCAGTACCGAACTTTCCGGTGTGATGGGGGACCGGATTGTGGCGTATCGATCAGGCGTCGGCCGGTACTTCGTCGGCGGCTTCCTCGCCGACCATGCCGCGCTTGCGCATCTCTCCGATGACCTTGTCGCCGATTTCTTCTACCTTCTCGCTCGGCATCTTGTCGTCGAGCTTGGTATGGAGCTTTTCGCGGAGTTCGGGTTCCGTCAGTCCGGTCCATGCCGCCTTCTGGCCCTCGATGAACTTCGCAACGCCTGCGACGGCCGCCGCCAGCAGCGCCAACTTGAAGAGCTTCTTCATGACACCTCTCATTTCGAATCTTCCCCTTCGAATGTAGTTGACTCGGCCGGCCACCGTGAATCGGTGGGTCCTCGTACACTCCACGTATGGCCGAATGGATCTACTTCATCCATCCACCCCGCGAGGATTTTGCGGCGACCATGACCGCCGAGGAGGAGGCGGTATGGGAGGAGCATTTCGAGCGATTCCGGCGACTGCATGCCGAGGGTGTGCTGGTGCTGGTCGGTCCCACGCTCGGTCGGGTGAACACCGGTATCACGATCTTCGAGGCCGCGGACGAAGCAGTTGCCCGGCGAATCATGGAGGAAGACCCGGTGATAGCCGGTGGTTTTGCGCGTGGCGAGCTTCGGCCCTTCCGCGTCTCGCTGCTGCGCGGTCGCGAATGATCCGCTGTTGACACTTACTCGGGCAGGAGCAACCATCGGCGTTTAGATCGTCGCGAGAGGTAGCCGGCAATGACCGACCGTCCCTGGAGTCATGAGATCCCAGACACACATTGGGACTACGTCGTCATCGGCTCGGGCATGGGCGGAATGGTCGCCGCGGCAATGCTCTCCAAGCTCGGACGGCGGGTTCTCGTGCTCGAACAGCACAACATCCCGGGCGGCTTCACGCAGATGTTCAAGCGGCCGGGATACCGCTGGGACGTCGGAGTGCACATCGTGGGGGAGATGTCCGACAAGAGCTACCTCGGCCGACTCCTGCAGAACCTGACGGACGGCCGGCTCCAGTGGGAGTCGGTGGGCGGCGTGTACGACGAGTTCAACTTCCCGGACGGTTTCTCGATTCAGCTTCCGGATTCGCGAGAACGGTTTCGCGAGACTTTGATCGACTACTTCCCGGCCGAGCGCGACGCCATCGACCAGTATCTGACCGCAGTCCGGGCCGCCGCCCGTTCCACCTCCAAGTTCTTGCAGTCCAGAGCCACGCCCCGCATGCTTTCACCGGGTGGACGCAAACGCGCCGCCGATTCTGCCGGTCGATATCTGGGCATCACCACCGCCGAGATGCTGGCCTCCTTGACCGACGATGTGCGGTTGCGTGCAGTGCTGTCCGCCCAGTGGGGGTACTACGGCGCCACGCCGGCCAAGTCGTCGTTCGCGATGCACGCGATGATGGTGCAGCATTTCCTGCGAGGCGCCTACTACCCGGTCGGAGGCTCCACCAGCATCGCCTACGGTCTGCTCGGCACCGTTGCAGAGGCCGGTGGGTGGACGGCCGTCCGGCGTTCGGTCGATGAGATCTTGGTGCAGCGCGGCAGTGTCACGGGAGTGCGCCTGTCGGACGGCACCGAGGTCCCGGCCAAACGGGTCATCAGCGCGGCAGGTGCCATTCCGACCTCCAATATGCTCGAACAGGGCCTGCCGGCGACCGGCGAGCCTTACCGTGAGGCGGGACCGGCCCATGTCAGCCTCTACCTGGGGTTCAAAGGGGATATCGCCGCACACGGTGCAGAGCGTTATTGCCAGTGGTATTTCGACTCCTGGGACATGGAGGTCGAGGGATGGGACATCAGCCCCGACCGGCCGATCGGGCCCTCTCCGGTGCTCTTCTGCAGCTTTCCTTCTCTGAAAGACCCGATGCACGATCCGGGTCCGGTGCAGCGCAACACAGGGGAAGTGATCACGTTCGTACCGTGGGAGTCCTTTTCCCGGTGGTCCGGCACGAGATGGAAGCGGCGCGGGGCCGACTACGACGCTTTCAAGGACGAGTTGACGAAGACACTGCTGGACCAGTATCTGATGCACTACCCCGAGCTGGCCCGGATGGTGGATCACGCCGAGATGTCGACTCCCTTGTCGACCAGCCACTTCGCCGCCTCGGCCAGGGGATCGATCTACGGTCTCGGCACCACACCCGAGCGGTTTGGGGATGTGTCGCTGTTGCCGCGTACTTCGATAAGAGGCCTCTACCTGGGCGGAGTGGATGTTTCGACTCCGGGAGTTGCCGGCGGCCTGAGTGGTGGGGTCATGGCAGCGCTGGCCGCCGAACCTCTCAAGGGAGCCCGCTTCCTGCAGCCGCTGATGAGGCGCCCGACGGTCTGAGCCGTCTTCTTACGCCAACCGGTGGAAGCGCGGCCCTCGGCTCCGGCTACCCGCTCGGGAGGGCCTTTTCCTCCGGTGATTCGAGCCTGTCGATCTCGTCGAGGAGGAGTTCGGCTTCCATCGCGTCGGCGGCTTCCCGGGCTGCTCTCAGTTCCTCTGCGGCTTCATCATCCCGGCCCAGCTCCAGCAGGCAGCGACCGGCGCCGATCCTGGCCACCGCCACCCAGAAGCGTTGCTCGAGAGGAACTCCCACCTTCACAACGGTCCTGAAGAGGTCGAGGGCTTTTGCGAAGTCTCCCCGCTTCTCAGCGAGGTGAGCCCTCGCTCCTCCAATTTGCGCGGCCATCCAGTCCGAGGTGGGCTTCGCCAGCCGGACCAGTCGCTCAACCTGGTCTTCCAGGCCAAGAGAGACCATCGCGCGGGCGGCGGCGGGAAGATGCATGGCCAGGAACACCGGATTGTCTTTGGCGATCTCGGCGAACTCGTCGGCCATGCGTTTGGCATCGACTGCCTCACCCAGCGCTTCCCAAATGAGGATGCCGTTGGCGAGGGCGGGGAAGAGGCCCTGAGCATCCTGGATCTTCCGTGCTTGCTCCAGCACCTCTGCCCACAGCTGCCTGGCCGGTACGGTCGAGCCCCGGTAGAAGAGCACGATCGCCTCCCAGCCCTTTGCGAAAGTGGTGATCTGCGAACCGCCCCGGGCTTGATCCGCCTCCTGCAGTTGCCGGGCGGCGTTCAGCGTGGCGTTCCATTCTCCCAGCGGGAAGAGCGTTTCACATCTGGTCATGCGGGACCAGTCCGCCGCCGCCAGGTAGCCTCTTTGACTTCCGTATTCGATCGCTTCCTCGATGAGTTCCTTGGCCTCGGTGAGGCGTCCCACGACGGCGACGTGGGTGGCGACGTTGTTATACGCCACCAATGCGGAACGGGCGTCGTTGCGATCCAGGCTGATTCGCAGTGTTTCCCGGAGGTCGTCCTCGCCGGTGGGGTCGCCCAGCTGGAGGAGCGCATTTCCCCTGGCCGACAGCCCCCGCACATAGTGCTCGGTCGAACCTACGTGCTGCGCAACGGCTATCGCCCGATCGGCCATCTCCAGTCCTTCTTCACTGCGTCCACGCAGCTGGAGGTGGGCCGCTCGACCGGCCAGCACTCTGGCGACCAGGTCGCTCGGTTCGGCCGCCTCGACCAGTTCAAGAGCATGGTCGTCGAAGCGATCTGCCACTTCGGCATCCCCTCGATACCACTCTGTGGTTGCCCGGGTTGACAGCGCATCGGCCTCGTCCAGAACCGATCCGGCTTCCCGGAAGGCCATCACCGCCTGATCGAGGGCCTCTGCGGCTTCATCGATGTGACCGGAGGTGATCTTGCCGAACGCCAGGAGAGCCCGACCTCGATCACGCGCCGTGCGCGCAAGTTCGGCCGCCTTCCTGTAGAAGAAGGTACCTCTGTCGACGTCTAGGGCCTGGACCCGCTCGCCGGCCAACATCACGAACCGGTAGACCTGGTTGAGCCGCTGTTCGTCGTCGCTCGGTTGGAGTTCCAGGGAGCGCAGGTGGTGTTGGGCAACGAGCTCAGCCACTTCGAGCACTCGTTCGCCGCTGATCGCTTCGAGCCAGCGGGCCACCTCGCCGTGGAGACGTGCCCGTTCCGTTCTGGTGATCTGTCCGTAGGCGACGTCCCGGATGAGTACGTGGGCGAAGGTGTACTCGTCCTGGCCCTTCATCGAGGAACGCCGCACCGGACGGATCAGCTCGCGCGAGACCAGCGTGCGCAGGGAGGTCCGGATCCCCTCACTTTCCCCGGCGCCGAGAAACGACAGTGCCCCCGCCCAGAAGACCTTGCCGATGACCGAGGCTGCCTGGAGGAGCAGTCGATCGTCGGGTTCGAGCAGGTCGAGGCGGGCGGCGATGATCGCCTGCACGGTGTCCGGGAGCAGGAGCTCGGTGTCTTCGTCGGCCGTGTCCAGAGAGCCTTGCTCGGCGACCAGTCGCATCAGCTCGGTGACGTAGAGCGGGTTGCCTCCGCTTCGCTCGAGTAGTGCCTGCTGGGCCCTGGCGGGCATGACCGATCGGCCGGCCAGACCCATGAGCAGGTCGGCGGTCTCCTTCGGGTCCAGCGGGGGAAGAGAAAGGGTGGTCGCATCGCGCTTTCCCCCACCCCACTCTGGATGGTCGGTGAACAGCTCGGGTCGGGCCGTGCACACCAGCAAGATAGGTGCATCCTCAGCCCAGTCGAGCACGTACTCGACGAACTCGAGCAGCACCCCGTCGGCCCACTGCAGATCTTCGAGCACCAGCACCAGAGGGTCACGGCTCGAAAGCACTTCGAGGAATCGCAGCCAGGCTGAGAAGAGCTCGCCCCGCTCTGTTGAGACATCGATGTCCCCGGTCCCGGCCAGGGGAGCCAGTCGGAGTCTCAGCCATGCAGCCTCGTCTTCGTCATCGACCAGCGAATCGACTGCCACCTGCAACTTGTGGGCGGCCTCGTCCGATGGTTCGGCCTCGAGGATGCCGGCCTGGGCTTTGACGACCTCGCTCAGGGCCCAGAAGGTGACACCCTCCCCGTACGGGAGGCAACGCCCTTCGCGCCACCAGACGAGGTCGGAGCGTTTGTCGATGTGGCTTCTGAACTCGCGAACCAGGCGGCTCTTGCCCACGCCGGGCTCGCCGACGATCGTGACCATCTGTGGAGCACGGCGGGCGAGAGCCCGCTCGAACGACTCCGTCAGCGTGCTCAACTCACCAGACCGTCCCACGAAGAACGAACCTGCGGCTTCCTCGATTGCCACGCCGTAGCGGCTGCGGGGGGCTTCAGCCAGCCAGATGGGGATGGGATCGGCCTTCCCCTTGACGGTGACGGGTTCTCTCTCCCGGAACTCGATGGTCCGCCGCGCGGCCAGGTAGGTGCGCTCGTCGACCACCACCCGTCCCGGCGGGGCATGTTGCTCCAACCGGGCGGCGGTGTTCACGACGTCGCCGACCACGGCCACCCGGTCTGGATGCGGCTCGAGTTGCACGAGCGCTTCCCCGGTGGCGACGGCGGCGCGGACGGCGAGTACCAGGTCGGGCTGATCTGCATTGAGTTGCTCTACGGACTCCTGGATGCGGAGGGCGGCACGAATAGCTCGCTCAGGATCGTCCTCGTGGGCAATCGGAGAACCGAACACGGCGAATATCCCGTCGCCGAGCAGTTCCTGGATCTGCCCCCCGAACCGCTCGACGTCTTCCCTGCACCGTTTGTGATAGGTGGTCAAGCGAGTGCGGACGTCTTCGGGATCGGAGGCGGCTGTGTGGGCGGTGAAGCCGACCAGGTCTGTGAACAGTGCTGTGATGACTCGCCGTTCTTCACCGGCCCGGAGGGGAGTGGGCGCCGGTTCAGGCGTCGCCTGGGAAGCCCCGCACGAAGGGCAGAACTGCGAACCAGGCGGGACTTCGGAACCGCACGCAACACAGGCGGGCGCAAGTGATGTTCCGCAGGCAGCACAGAATCGGGCGTCTTCGGCCGCCGGCGTGCTACAGGATGGGCAGGTGATAGGCATCGGGTTCGAGTCTAAGGCGTCAACGATTCTGAGCAGGCCGAAGAGCCGTTTCGATGCGGCGATCATCGTGGCCGGGCCGACTCGATGAGCTTCTTCAGGTTCTCGCCCTCCTCCCGCATGTGTCTGCTCAGCGCTCCTGTTCGATTCTTGAACAGGCTCTCGGTGAGCTTGCCGAACCTGTAGCAGATGGTTGCCTTGAACTGCGATCCACCGTCGGAGGGCGTGATCTCGAAAGAACCCCGGGGGAGAAGCATCGAGATAGGACCCCGTATGCGGTATTCGAATCCCGATGGAGGATCGATGGAGGTCATCTCGAACCGGAGGACCTCGCGTCTGCCCCCGATGTACTCGACGGCTCTCAGGACCGAACCGACCTTGTCGGGGCCGCCACTTTCCCACCCGGCCGAGATGTGGTCGGGGTGCCAATCGGTGTAGTGCTCGGCCAGGTCGGCGAGCCATCGCCAGATTGGCTCGACAGGAGAGTCGATCTGAATCGAATCCGTCAGCCGTCGCATCGTGGCGCCTCTCATCTAATTGTGCACGAAGAGAAGGTCGACCGTTGGGTGGCGGATGCCATCGAGCTGGTGTTCCGTCCCAACTCACCCCATCTGCCGGGGCCGAAGACGCCGCCCGTCGGCCATATCGTCGGCGTGCCGATACGCTCATGCTGCATTTCCCGGAAGGACGAGATGGACATCTCAGAAGACAAGTACAAGGTCATCGTGGACAACGAAAACCATTACTCGGTTGTCCCCTTTGGAAACGCCGTCGTCAAAGGGTGGAGGGATACCGGTTCTGCGGGAACCAGGGAAGAGTGCCTCGAGTACATCGAGGAGGTGTGGACCGATATGCGGCCGGTGGATCTGAGCCGGATCCGGATGAAGCTCGGACTTCGGTGATCTATCTGCCCGCAGTCGACTCGGCCTGTCGCGGCCCGGTTGTTGCGGGTCGAAGCCCCGAGGTCGAGGCCTTGCTTCGTCGCGGCGTTCGGAGGCAACCGGTTCGGCGTAGCTCAGAGACCGAGCTGGCGGGCCGCCAGGTCGCGCATGATCTCTTCAGACCCTCCACCGATTGCGTTGACCCTCACCTCCCGGTAGATGCGCTCCACCGGGTTGCCGCGGATGTATGAGGCCCCGCCCAGAATCTGAGCAGCTTCCCGGGCACAGAACTCCATGGTGAGGCTCGCCTGCACCTTGCACTCCGCCAGCTCGGCCACGGGTTTGTCGCCGTGCAGGACCTGCCAGGCGAGTTTCTCCATCCAGGCTTTCGTGGCGTTGATCATGCGGTCCATCTCGACGAGTTTGTGCCGGATGACCTGATGGTCGGCGAGGCGTTGCCCGAACGTGTGTCGTGCGCGGGCCCAGCCGAGAGCCTCGTCGAAGCAAAGACGGGAGGCTCCCACCATTCCCGAGATCAGCAATAGGCGTTCGTAGTTGAAGTTCTCCATGATGAGCCCGAACCCGGCGTTCTCGACTCCGAGCAGGTATTCGGCCGGTACCCGGCAGTCGTCGAAGTAGAGCGTGGCGGTATCCGAGCACCACCAGCCCATCTTCTCCAGCGGAGTTGCATAGAAGCCGGCCGCGCTGGTCGGGACCACCAGCAGAGACACTCCGGACGGGCCGGCGCCGCCCGTGCGCACCGCCGCTGTTACATAATCGGCGCGCATGCCGGAAGTTATGAAGGTCTTCTGTCCGTTGACGATGTAGTGATCGCCGTCGCGTTGCGCCCTTGTTTCGAGGGCGGCGACGTCTGAGCCGCCGCCCGGTTCGGTGACTGCGAGAGCGCAGATGAGGTCACCTTTGAGCATCCCGGGAATGATCTCGGCCTTGACCTTGTCGGAACCTCCCGTCTGGATCGGTGGTGCTCCGATGTAGTTGGAGAACAGTGAGGCTGCGACTCCGCCGGCACCACAGCGGCCGAACTCCTCGGCGAGGATGCTGAGGAGGATGGGGTCGTGATCGCCGAGGCCGCCGTACTGCTCGTCGAACCCGATTCCGAACAGGCCGATGGTTCCGACTCTCCGATATAGCTCCCTGGGGAACTCTCCGGCTTCGTCCCACTCGTTGACGAACGGGGTTATCTCGGTGGCGACGAAGTCCCGGATGTTCCGCCGGAACAGCTCGTGGTCGTCGGTGTAGATCGGCAGCTGGGTCATGTCTCGGCTTCCCGTCTCTCGAGTGGGATCATTCGTTGACGGGCCACGCTTTCGTGCCGCGCCCGCTGCTCCCGGCGTAGATCGCGGGCAATCCGGCTGCAGTTCACCTGGTCGCCTCTTTGTCCCGGCTCGGGCCTCCATGGTAACGCTGAACCCGGCCGGCTCTCACTGCGCATGCAGCTCTCTCTGTGAAGGGCCAGTAGATTGGACTGAGCGAAGGGCGCCGCAGCGAGACGGGACGAGACGATGGATGGCAGACGGTCGAGTGAGGATCGTGACGAGCGCGCCCGGGAGGAAGAGGAACGCAAGGCGGATCATGCCCGGCACGAGGCGGAGCGCTTGAGCGACCGCGCCGAGTACGACGAGGGGCGGCGTGCGGACGGGGATGATCCGGACTCTCGAGAGCGGACGGAGCGTGAGGAAGCCGACCGCGTCCGTCGGGAGGAGCGCGAAGCCGCCGAACGGGCACATCGTGTCGAGCGAGAAGCTGCCGAGAAGGCGCGCCGGGAGGAGCGTTACGAGGCGGATCGGGCGCGTCGGGAAGACGGCTGAAGTTCTCGGGTCGGCATTCCAGGCTTCAGAAGTCAGATGGACTTCACCAGTCGAAGCCCAGCCGCGAGGAGCTTCACCGCCTCGGCGAAGATGCTGATGACGATCCCGACTATGGCGATGATCAGGACGGTCCGGGCCAGCGTGTCCCAGCCGAAGTCGTAGGCCGAGAAGTCGAAGGGAAACACCTGATACAACCGCACGGTGGCCGCCAGGCTGGCGCTCGCCAGTCCGATCTGGGTGATCGACTTGAACCAGCGGTCGTCGAAGAACACGTAGCTCAGGTTCACGACCATCGTCACGATGAGTGAGAGGTTGATGAGCGGGATCGCCAGCTCGAGGTCGTCGGTCAAGAACGGTACGACATCCCAGCCCAGCAGGTTGTTGACGGCATACAGTAGGACGGCGTTCACGGCGATTGCTATCAGGTAGCCGAAGCGCCGGGCGACTGCAGTAGGTCGCCTTCCGGTCGGCTGCGGATCGGGCAGTGTGAGGTGATCGGTGTTCATTCGTGGCCGGCTCCTGGTATCCGGTTGTCTCGGCAATGAACACGATGACCGAAGCCGCGCCTACTTTTCAAGTGCCGTCCGACCCTATTCCGCCGCGTTGGACGTGTTGCCGTTTGGAAGGTCTAGCCGGGCCGGTGCCTGCCGGACCAGCTCCCGATTGCCTCCAGGAATGCTTCGCCGTACGAGTCGAATCGTTTCCGGCCGACACCGTTGACGGCGAGGAGTTCGTCGGCATTCGATGGGAGAGTTCGCGCCATCTCCCGCAGTGTTGCGTCGTTGAACACTATGTAGGCGGGGAAACCCCGCGCGTCGGCCAGCTCCCGCCGCAGTGCGCGCAGCTCCTCGAAGAGCTCCTCATTACCTTCCGAAGCATCGGGAGGTGAGGCTCTGCGGTTGCTTCGTGTTTCGGATGGTTGATCCCGAAGGCGACGTTCGGCCGCCACGGGTGCCGGTTCGTCTCCCAGATCCGTGCAGTTGTCGCACGACCATTCACAGGGATCGACCGTGTCGCCGAAGTAGCGGACGACGGCCGCGTGGCGGCACAGGTCTGATTCTGCGAAGTCGAACATACGGCGGATCCGGTGCCGCTGCGTCTCCGAGCTGTCGCTGCCGGAAACCATCCGATCCAGTCCGACCACGTCTGCCCACGAGTAGAAGAGGACGCAGTCGCTGTCGAGTCCGTCTCGGCCGGCTCGACCAATCTCCTGGTAGTAGGACTCGATCGACTTGGGCATGTCGCGGTGGATCACGAAGCGGACGTTGCTCTTGTCGATGCCCATTCCGAATGCCACGGTGGCGCATACGACGTGGATGTCGTCACGCACGAACGCGTCTTGTACCCGGGTGCGGGTCTCCGCCTCGAGCCCCGCGTGGTAGGCGGCTGCCTTTATGCCGAGCCCCCGCAGATAGGCTGCCGTAGATTCGGCAGATTTCCGCGACAGGGTGTAGACGATCCCACTCTCGCCGCGCCGTTCCGCGCATATCGCGCCGATGTGTTCCCTCGCCCGCACGCGGCGCCCTTCGTGGGTGCCCTTCTTGTATGCCCGTAGCTTGAGGTTTGGCCTGAAGAACGGATTGCGGACCTCGAGCGGAGCCGTGAGGCCGAGCTGTTTCGCGATGTCGGCGCGCACCGGCGCGGTGGCCGTCGCGGTGAGCGCCAGCACCGGTGCGTCGAATCGGGCTTTCAGGTTCTGCAACTTGCGGTAGTCGGGCCGAAAATCGTGACCCCACTGGCTGATGCAGTGGGCTTCGTCGACGGCGATGAGCCGGACGTCGACGCCGTTGAGCACCGATCTCAGTGAGGCTGCCAGCCCTTCGGGAGCCACGTAGACGAGCTCGTATCCACCGCCTTGCAGCGTTGAGATGCGGGCGGCTCGCTCCTCGGGCTCGAGGCTGGAGTTGATGAAGGTGGCGGAGATGCCGGTCTGCCGTGCGGAGTCGACCTGGTCCTTCATCAGTGCAATCAAAGGAGAGATGACGAGGGTAGTTCCGCCGAGCAGCCGGGCGGCCAGCTGGTAGGTCAAGGACTTGCCGGAGCCGGTGGGCATCACTGCGAGGCAGTCGTCGCCTCGCAGCACCGTTTCGACGACCTCTCGCTGTCCGGGTCGGAACGATTCGAACCCGAACGCCCCCCTGAGCGTCCCGACCAGTTCCTCTTCTGTGAACGGGCCACGAACGGGTGGTTTCGGTGGAGTCGTGTGGCCGGCCGGAGCTGGTCGATCTCCGACCGGCTCCGACTCGGCGGCTTCCGGCACCAGGCCGGCCAGCATGTCCCAATAGCCTTCGTCGTGTGTCCCCGGCCCGTTCTCAGCATCGCTCACCAGCGCATCATACGAACCGGCTGTGACAAAGCCGCAAATGAGTTGGTACCGCCGGGAACTCGAGAAGCCCGTAATGGATCATTCGAGGAAAGGCGCTACGCGGCGGGGATCATGCAGGGATCGGGCGGCCGGCCCGCGATCCTGGAGGAGGGTACACAATGCAGAGTCCTCGATCTCCGTGACGGAAGGGTCGCCGACCGGTGGAGTCTCGGAGGAGACACCGGGCAAGTGCCGGACTTCTTAGGCCGACCGGCCGGGTATGTGATGCCGGTTCGGCGTTGATCCCGACCCGGATTACCTACTCCATCACCCGCAGAGTGGACGGTACATCCATTCTGCCCAGCCGGCGCGGCGCGGTGAGCAACGGCGCCAGGCCGACGGCAACGATCCCGACGGCGATTGCGATGCCGACCGATGATGGTGTGAGGAGGATGTCCAGGCCTATCTGGGGCATCGACTGAGAGGCGAGGGAGCGCACGAACCAGACGAGCAGGCCCATGCCTCCCGCGGTGCCGAGGGCGGTGGCGAGGACACCGATCAAGGTGCTCTCGATCATGATCATCCGCACTGCTTTCCACCGTGGCACGCCGAAGGCGAACATCGTGGCGTACTCCCGGCGTCGTTCCTCGACGCCCAGTCCGGCCGAGTTGAAGGCAATGAGCACGGCCAGCAGCAGGACGACTCCTTCGAAGAGTTGAAACACGCCGATGAACGTATCGAGAAGATCACGGATCAGCTTCGCTGATGAATCGGCTCTCTGCACTGAGACCACCGTCGAGGATTCGAAGAGCTCGCGCTGCACGTCACCCACGCCGGCGCCTTCGACCGGCACCACGTCGATCGAGTTGGTCAGGCCCGAGAGGCTCATCCCACCGGCATTCTCGGCTGCCATGTAGACGTAGAAGCGGAACGGATGGTCGTGTATGCCCGTCACCGGGTAGTCGGTCTCCTGCAGCGAGAAGGCCAGCGGACCCTCACGTACGGGATGGCGAAGGCGCACGGTGTCACCCACTGAAATGTCGAGGTCGTCGGCCGCCTTCTCTGCGATCACGACACCCGCCTGAGCGCCCGGCGCGGTCCCTTCGACTATGTTCGGTCGGAACAATCCGCCGTCGAAGTCGACGAACTCGATTATTGCGTCGATGTCCTTCCCGGCGTTGATGAGCACCCCGCCGACGCGCAGGTTGGGGTGGGCGCTGGCGACGGATCCGGCGGCAAGCACCTGCTCGATGGGCGGACTGCTGGTCGGGTAGACCTGGTCCAAATCGACGATGATTCGATTCTCCGCTCCTCCTGTTGCCGCGATCTCGCCCCGGTCGACTGTTGTGAGGAACGAATCGATGGCCCCCAGGATCAACACGAGTACGGCGACCGCCGAACCGATACCGAGGATGGTGAGGACGGTGCGGCGTGGGGCACGCACGAAGTTGCGGAACGGCATCTTGGTGAATGTGTTGCCCGGCATCTGGACCCGCTTGACCGCCCGAGACATCCCTCCGCTACGGGCGGCCAGATGCCCGGTGCGAATCGCGTCAACCGCATTGACCCGGACCGCCCTCCAGGCCGGGATGGCCGAGGCGATGAATGGCACTACGAACCCGGTGACGGCCGCCTGTGCGAACAGGCCGGTCTGGAAGGGAGTCAGCCACTCTGCGAACGGCAGGAATTCTCTCAGCACGTTGCGCATCCCGGCCGCGATCAGCCATCCCATGCCGAGCCCGAACACCACGCCGAGCAGGGCGATCTGGGCGCCGACCAGGAGGGGTCTGAGTACGATGCGGCGGCGAGGGACGCCGAGCGCCATTGCAATCCCGAACTCCCGGCGGGCATGTTCGACCAGGCGGGTGGTCAGGTTGAAAGCAGCAGCCACCGCGCCGGCGAATATGACGAAGGCCAGCATGTTGAAGAACGCCTGGTCGTTGTCTATGTCCTCGTAGACCAGTGTGTAGGTGAGGTCATCTGCGGCGGTCATGATCGTCACGCCGATGTCGGGCAAGCTGTTTGCAAATGAACGCTCGAGCTGGTGGGCCAGGGCGGCGGGTTCAGTACCTTCGCCGACTTGCAACACGAGGTCGTTGACCTGATCGGGCATCCCGGCCAGGTCCTGCGCCGTATCGAGCGAGGTGAACAGGGCTGCGTAGTTGGCCTGCGAGAAGAAGGCCCCTCCTTCCGGCTGGACGATGAAGTACTCGGGAGTGATTCCGTGGCCCACCACGTCGAGGGTTCGGCCGCCGCTGATCTGGACGGTCCCTGTGGGGGGCAGATCGTAGAAGTTGGCGAAGTTGCGTTCGAGCATGGTCGCCGGCCGCCCGGCATCACGGCCGGTCAGCTTGCGGCCTTCGGCGGGATAGACCTGATTGATGTGAGCGACGCCGTCGGTGACATCGAGTCCCACCAGGACTCCTCGCACGAGGATCGTTTCCTCCGGAGTGGAGGCATCGACCTGAGTGGGGACGATCAGCCTTTCCTCCGCTGCTGCGATTGCCCCGGAGTCGGGCAGCCGGTCGAGCAGGGAACCCTCGTCCAGGAAGCTGCCCGTGCTCAGTCGAACCCGCAGGTCGTACATACCGAGGAGCTCATAGTTGTGATCGGCGGAGGCAAGGCGCCAGGCAGCACTCGAAGACAGGCCGGCGTAGGCGCCGGTTCCGAGGGCAATGATCAAGGCGATGGCGCCGACACGCACCCAGTGGCTGCGGAGGTCGCGCCACGACCATCGGAGCCAGAGGCGAAGAGAGTTCATTTCGGCCTCCTACCAATGCAGGTCGGACACGTCGGCGCGGCCTCCGCGCGGCGGTCCGTCGCGTTCGATCCGTCCGCTGCTCAGTTCAACGACCCGGTCGGCGATGCGCGAGATCTCCCGGTTGTGGGTCACAACCACGACCGCCTTGTCGGGGCCGGCCTGGGCTTGCAGCAGCTCGAGAATCTGAACGCCTGTCTTGAAGTCCAGTTCGCCCGTGGGCTCGTCGGCGAGCAGGATCGGGTTGCCGGTGGCCAGGGCGCGGGCGATGGCCACCCGCTGCTGCTCTCCGCCGGACAGTTCGTGCGGGAAGTGTTCGGCCCTGTCGCCGAGGCCCACCTGGTCGAGGACATCCTGGGCACTGGGTCCGCCCCGCCGTCCGGCGGCATCGATGCCGAACTGGACGTTTTCGCGGGCGGTCAGGCCCGGGAAGATGTTGAAGCTCTGAAAGATGAAGCTCACCAGATGCCGCCTGTAGGCAAACAGCTCTTTGCGGCCGGCGGTTGTGACGTCGACTTCTCCCACACGGATCCGGCCCTCCGTGGCGGTGTCGAGAGCTCCGATGAGGTTGATGAGAGTGGTCTTGCCGGAGCCGGAGGGGCCGAGCACGACCACGAACTCGCCCTCGTCGACGTGTAGGTTGACGTCGTCGAGGGCGGTGACGGTGGTCGGTCCGAGTTCGTACTTGCGTGACACGCTCTCCAGCACGATCAGGTCGCGGTGGTCGGGGGCGGTCATGTTCTACTCCTTGGTGTCTTGCCCCTTCTCGCCGTCCCAGCGGCGCAGAACGGTGGCCAGTTCCAGCTCGAGCCATTCGTAGAAGTCGTGCATGTCCTGCAGTCGCCGATGGGCGATGGGCCGGTCCTCGAACGAGGCGAGGGCCCTTTCTGCCATACGATGCATGTCTGCAACGGCTGCGATACGCCGCAGGTAGATCGAGCGGAGGCTGGCGGGGCTGAAGGTGAAGTACTCGCGCCTTTCACCGGGGACGCGCACCCGTTCGATGAGTTGATTCTGGAGGAGGTAGCGCGTTGCGCTGCTTATCGAGGCGGCACTGGTGCCGAGTCGCTCGGTCAGCTCGAGGGAGGACAGGCGGGGCTCCTCGGCGACGATGAGCAAACCCCATACTCTTCCGGCCATGCGGGGGAGGGACCACTGGTCGAACATCTGGCCGCTCTCTTCGGCGAATCGCTGTTCTTCAGGAGTGGCGTTCATGTGTCTCCCTCTATTGATCGACTTGTTTAAGCATATTCCAAAGATACAGTATTTACAAGAGGTTCTGAATCTGCTGAAAAGAGCTACCGCGGCCTTCCGGTTCCCGGCCCGTTCGCGGCCGTAGGGGCGAAACACAGCGGGACAAGAGGCTCGTTCGGAGTCCGGTATGCGAACGGCCGCCGAGTGCAAGCTCGGTGCGCCGGAGCCGTGACGCCCGCTGGAGGCGCGAGTCGGGCGGGGATGGGCGCCCGCCCGTTTCTTGCATCCTGCGGCTGAATGGTGGGAACCTCCGCCACGCCTTCCCGGTGATCCGGGAGGAGCGCCCGAGGCCGTCGGCCTCGCGACGTCTTCCACCCACCTCTGGACACCACCGCTTCGGTGGCGTCTAATGAGAGGTGGAAGGGAGATCTGAATGGCAACGAGGTACGACACGACTCCCGATGAGGAGACCAGAGAGGCGGCCCCCCCGACCTGGCAGCGTTTCGTCAAGCAAATGCTGGCGATATTCGGTGCGATCGCCGTCTTCCTGGGCTTGTTCATCATGTTCGCCGGCGACAACCAGTCCCTGGGAATCTTCGATGCCACGTGGCAGGTCGGAGACATCGCCGACGAATGGGCATACGGCCTGCTCGTCGGCGGTGCCCTCGTCCTGGTCGGTGTCTTCGCCTGGATACTGCAAGGAATCAGCAGCAGGCGTCCGTAGCTCTTCAACGCCGCTGAAGCCCTGCTGGGCCCGGTGCCCGTCCGGCTACTGGATTCCACAATCGAGGGGCGGTTCCTCCGCGTAGGTTTGGCTTGTGGCAGCCTTTCGAGAAGGAGGAGTGCATGGGCCACCTCAGTGGAAGAGTCGGCCTGGTGGTACTGGCGGTGACGCTGGGACTCATGGTGGTGGCATGTGGAACGGTAGGTTCGGGTGACCTGGTCACCGAGAGCCGTTCCGTCGGCTCATTCGACGGTCTCGACGTCAGTGAGGGCATCAACGTGAACCTGCTGGTCGACCCGGGCGCCGTCCCATCTGTGTCGGTGACGTTTGACGACAACCTCCTGAGCAAGCTCGTGACCGAAGTGCGCGGAGGCACCCTGGTGATCGAGTTCGACGGGTCGGTCTCCATACTGGGTAGTGGCCGGTTCGTCGATGTGACCGTCGACTCCCTCGATAGCATCGAGGTCAGCGGGGGCGCCGATCTGAACGGTTTTGGCACCGCCACCGACTATCGCCTGTCGGCTTCGGGCGGAGCCGACGTGGATCTGGCGGGTCTGGACGCGGCAAACGTCGAAGTCGATATCAGCGGCGGAGCGAATGCCCGTGTGTTTGCCTCGGTGTCGGTCGTCGGTGAGGCGTCGGGTGGAGCGGCTCTGACCGTGTCGGGTGATCCCGATCAGTCCGGGATCGACACCAGCGGCGGTGCCAACGTCGATTTCGAGAACTGAGCTCGCGTCGAGCACCCGCAACGGTGGGAGGCCGCATCAACCGGTTGCGCTACTCACAAGCGGTCACTCGGTGTCAACCTGGTTGATCCGTCTCCGCTGGCGCCACATGACGAACCCGACAGCCGCCATCAACAAGGTCGGGATGGCGATGACAAGAGGAAGAACCCCCCCGGGGTTGAGGCGGGTGAACGGATCAACGGTGAGGTGGATGCCGGGACTGGCGACGGGGTGACTGGTTGCATCGGTGCCGTCTGGCTCGGGGACCACGACCATGTAGACCATGTAGTCGCCCTCCAGGATCGCATTCACTCTCCAGGAGAGGCGGACGGATTCGCCGGCTGCCATCGGCGTCACGTACTGGGTCCTCTCGGGTGACCAGTCTTCCGGGTCGACGACATCTCCCTCGGAATCGAGGTTGATGATGTTCATGGCCACGATCAGCGGCGGAGATTCGGTGTCGGAGTCGTTGGTAACGGATGTATCGAACAAGACCGGATCACCGGTCTTGACGGTAGCGACGTCCATATCGATTGAGATCCCGATCAAGGCATCTTGGGTCTCCTGGGCGGTCGCCGGGGCAGCCTGTGCGACGGTGAGCAGCATCACGGCGAGCAGGGCTGCAGCGACGGATCCTCCCCGTGAGGGCCGTTTGCCCGATCCGCCTGCTTCCAGGCCCAGGCGCGGCGGGGAGTAGAAGAGCAGCGTTCCAATCGCCAGCACGGCAAGCGCTGCGGGTGCGATTAGAAACGCAGTCAGCTCGCCCACCGTCCGGCTGTTGACGATGATCTTCTCCAGGAAGTGGTACGTGGCTTCCATCGGACTCACCTTCTTCAAGAGTTGGCCGGCTGATCCGGCTTGCGCCGATCCCGGTAGCTGTGTCGGAACAAGGATCAACAAGTAGATGCCGAGGCTCACGAACATGCTCGTCCGGTTGGTGTTGGATCGGGAACTGACGAGCATCCCGATAGCGGCAAGGGCCGGTACGAGCAGGCTGCCCAGGATCGACCCCCAGAGCGCGCCCAACCCGAAGGCCTCGTCACCCTGTGATAGAAGCGCCCAGTATGGAAGGCTGAGCACCAGCGCGGCGGGCCAGGGCGAAACGGCGGCCAGGAACTTGCCCACGACGATTTGGCGGCGGCTGACGGGAGTGAGGAGGAGTCCCTCGAGCGTGGACCTCTCACGCTCGCCGCTGAGGCTGTCGGCACCGATGATCAGGCAAATGAAACCGGCCGCGGCGAGCGATAACCGCAGCATCTCAAAGACCATCTCTTTCGGAGGAATCAGGCTGAGCTCGCTATTGGTGGCGAGCACGAATGCCACACCACCCAACAACACTGAGAACACGAGAACCAGGTTGAGGGCCTTGCCTCCCATCCAAAGGTCGGTCATTTCCCTGGAGAACACCAGCCACCAGGCGGGCCTGGCCTTGCGGGATGACCCTTGTGGTGCCGCTTTGATGGCGGGTGCGTTGCTCATCCGCCCACCCCTTCGGTCAACTGCAGGAAGACGTCACCAAGACGTCCGCCCTGGGTTTCGAAGCTCATCACGGGGACGGACCCGGCCAGTAGTTCGGATAGGGCGTTGTTGCCGTTGCGGAGATCCGCTCCGGGATCCTGTGTCTCCTCCAGGTCGACCCTCAGCCAGCCCGGTCGATCGCTTTGGACCTCGACTGCCTTGACGAAAGCAAGACCATCCAACCTCTTCACGGCGGCAGCCGTCGATTCGGGAGGTACCTGAATTCTCACCCCTGCTCCCCGCTTGGCGTTACCCCTCGCCTGCGCGATGACGTCGGATACCGATCCCTTGGCGACTACCTGGCCCAAACTCAGGATCACGACGTCGTCGCAGACTGTCTCAACTTCCGACAGGGCATGACTGCACAGAATCACGCCAACGTCGCGCTCGCGGGCTATCCGGTTGACTAATGCGAGGAGGTCTTGCTGGCCGCGCGGGTCGAGGCCCAGGGTGGGTTCATCGAGAAACACGACCGCAGGGTCGTTGACAAGGCTCCGGGCGATTCCCAGTCGCTGGCGCATCCCGCGGCTGTAGCTGCCAATCAATGACTTTGCCCGCTTGCGCAATCCGACATCTTCGAGCAGTCGAAGAGCGCTTGTCTTTGCCTCGTCGGTCGGCAGCCCGTAGAGGCCGCCGTAGAACACGAGGTACTCGAGAGCGGTGACATGCTTCGGAAGGCCAAGGCTCTCCGGAAGGACGCCGATCCTTCGGCGCACGAGTTTGGGTTGCTCGGAGCCTATGCCATCAATGCTGAAGTTGCCTTTGTCGGGCTCGAGGATCGTGGTGAGTATGCGAATAGCGGTCGTCTTGCCTGCGCCGTTCGGTCCGAGAAATCCGAGCACTCTGCCAGGCTCGAGTGCGAACGACAGGCCACGCAATGCCGGTCTCTTCCCGTAAGACTTGCGAAGATCGTCGGCAATCAGCACCGGCGCCCGAGGAGTCGAACCGTCCAAACTCAATCCCCTAGATGTAGTTCCGTTCGCTGGTGGCGGTTCCCGTCCCGATAGGCGTTCGGTGGTCTGCTATGTACAAGGAGCTAACGCGAATCTAGTACGCGTTCCGACGGCGAAAGGCCCAAATCGCGTGCATCGTGACCGCCTCGAACAGAGGTTGAGTTGGATGGCGGACGGCCGTTTCTACAGCCGGCCGGCCCCGCGATTCGATCCTCCGCTGTCACGGCAGCGCTGTGCCGTGCGTGCCCAGCTCGTGCCAACGGTTGCCGACTGCCAGGTCGATGATGGTCCAGGCCATAGCGAGGGCTCCGTCGCGCATCATCCGGGTCCCGCTCGGGGTGAGGGTGTAGGCGGCGAACTCGGGCTGATGGTTGACGATGTTGCCCGAGTACAGGCCAAGCGTGGGTTGGATGGCCGGTACCACGTGGGACACGTTGCCCATGTCGGTGGACCCGCCGGCCTCGGACAGGGCTTCTGCGCGTCGCGGCATCTTCCGGCCCAGTTCGGCGCAGTTGGCTACGAAGAGATCGACGAGCAGCGGGTTGCTTTTGAGATTATCGAACGCATGGCCCGGTTCCTCGATTTCGAACGTGCAACCGGTAGCGATCGCCGCCCCTTCGAAACAGGCCATGACCTTCTCATAGAGGGCTGCCAGGCGTCCGGATGTTGTCGCCCGCAGATACCACGACGAGCGGGTTCGTGCCGGGATGATGTTGGGGGCCTCGCCGCCGTGGGTGATGATTCCGTGGACGAGATCGGTGGGTGGGAGGGCCTGGCGCAGCGTGGAGATATTGACGTACGCCTGCACGAAGGCGTCGAGTGCATTGATCCCGAGGTGCGGCGCCATCGCCGCGTGGGATTCCTTGCCCAGGAAGGTGACCTCGATGTGCCGAATGGCCAGTTCCGCCGGGTCGGCCAGATCCTCCGGGGTGGGATGCACCATGAGTGCGGCCGCAACATCGGTAAAGGCACCGGCATGGATCAGGTCGACTTTTCCTCCATGGGTTTCTTCGGCAGGGGTGCCGAGAATGGTGAGCCGGATTCCCAACTCGTCGACGAGCGGGCGCAGGGCAACGGCGGTGCCCAGAGCGGCGGTGGCGATCAGATTGTGACCGCAGGCGTGTCCGACGGATGGCAGCGCGTCGTACTCGGCGCAAACGATGACTTCCGGGCCGCCGGTACCGGCGCGAGCGGCGAAGGCCGTCTCGATTCCGTAGGCGGGATGCTCGACCTCGAAGCCGTGCTCGGAGAGGAAAGCGGTGAGCGCGGCCGACGTTTCGAACTCCGCCATCGACAGTTCGGGATGCTCATACATCCAGCGGCTGATGTCCTCCAGCTTCCCGGCCGCAGATTCGAAATGGCCGGCTGCACGCCGCTTGGGATCCATTGTGTCTCCCGTCATGATCGCTCCGGCTCCGCCCACGGTCTTTCCCTCTCCATGAACGCTCGAAAACCTTCCTCATCTCCGGCGGCGAGGCCGATACGCCGGACTCCCTCCTGGATCAGGTCGAGGCGGGCGGCCACTGAGATCCGGAGGTAGTGCTGGCCGGCGGCGCCTATCGAACCGAAAGAGTTCCGATCGACGGTTGCCACTCCGTATCGGTAGAGCAAGAAGAGTTGCACTAGTCCGGCGGGACTGGTTCGCGCCCGCTCGGCGGGCGTAAGGGCCTCCCACGCCTCGATCGCCCCCAGTCGTTCGCAGACTCCGCCGATGTTCGGAAACACGTAGAAAGCTCCCTTGGGCATCGCGCAATGGATCCCGTCGATGGCGTTCAGGGCCGGGACCACCCAGTTCCGCCGTTCCTCGAATGCCTGGACCATTTCCGCCACGGTGGAACCCGAGGCCGGGTCTTCATATGCGGCGCGTCCCGCCTCCTGAATGAACGGAGGCACGCAGGAGATCGTGTTGATGTTGAGCCTGGTGAACACCTCGGACTCTTCAACCGTCGGGAGGACGGCCCAACCCAACCGCCATCCCGTCATCGCGAACCCCTTGGAGTGGCCGCTCACCAGCACCGTGCGCTCGGCCATACCCGGACGGCTGATGACGGAATGATGGACCAGGCCGTCGAAGACGATGTGCTCGTATACCTCGTCGCTGAATACACGGACATCGGGACTGCACCGCGCGCGGATCAACTCGGCGATCTCGTCCAGGTCGCTTCCGTCGAGAACGCCCCCCGTCGGGTTGGAAGGGGAGTTGAGGATGATCAGCTTCGTTCGGTCGGTGAGTATTTCGGCCAGGTCGGCTGCCGTGAAAGCGAAGGATCGGTCCTCGCGGAGGTGAAGCGGGCGGGGGGTCGCTCCGGTATAGACGGCGAGAGACTCGTAGATGGGGAATCCGGGGCTCGGATAGACCACTTCGTCGCCGGGGTCGACGTATGCGGCCATCGCGTATCCGATCGGGGGTTTGGCACCGGGCATCACGACGACCCGGCCCGGATCAACCTCGACGTCGCGCGTAACGGCCACATGTCGGGCGACCGCTTGCCGCAGTGAGAGGATCCCTTGCGGATCCGTGTAGTGGCTGTTCCCGGCCCCGATCTGTTCGATGGCTACCCGGTTGATGTGCTCCGCCGAGTCGAAGTCGGGTTCGCCCAGGTTGAAGCGGATGACGTCTACACCTGCCCGCTCCGCGCGCTCGATATGGGCGCCAACGGTGAAGGCGTTCTCCGTGCCGAGGTCGTCGATCCGACGGGCGAACAAACTCATGAAGAATCTCTCAGTAGAAGGCCCCAGAAGCATATAGGGAATCTCTGTCCCCCCGGCACCGCAGCGTGGACGGTTGGCCCCCCGATGAGAGTGCGGGTCCGGTCGTTCGGTCGGGTGGATCGCCGTCGCCTCGGCGTCCCGGGGATTCGTGCGATCTCCCGATGCCGCCCACACTCTTGCTTCTCGGCGGGCGAGTTACTCGAGAACCGGGACGGCGCGGCGGCCCATCCCGGTCACTTGTCTTCCCAATAGGCCTCCGCCTCGCGTTCCATGACGGCGAGGCGCGTGTAGTAGTCGGGGAACTCGTTGAGGTGCGCCAGGGCGATTCTGGCCGTCGTCAGCGGGTCGTCGTCGGATACGTTCGTGGCCGGATCTCTCGTGCCGTGCTCGAGTTCCACGTCGAGGCCTCGTCGAAGCTGTTCGACGTCGAAACGTGCCTGACCCCAGTCGATTCCGATCAGGCGACCGAGTTCTTCGGCTTGTTCGGAAGTGAATGATGACACTGGTGCCACCTCCTCTTCACATCGCGTCAAACCGCCTTGCGGTCCGCTAGAGGAGTTGGGCCCGTAGGCCGCCGCTTTCGTCCCGCTGCCGGCAGGGAAGAGGCGCGGCCTGGGAGATCGCTCCGGTGAGCACCGAATGGGATACGCTTCTCGAATGAAGTCTGTGGATCCTTATCAGCGTTCTGCTGGGTTCTACGACCGCCTCATAGAACCGGTCCAGGCTGGAGTTCGGAGGGTCGGTGTCGATTTCGTCTCGCCCGTACCCGGTTGGCAGGTGCTCGATGTGGGCTGCGGGACCGGGACGGGTATGGCGGCCTTTGTGGATGCGGGCTGTGCGGTCACCGGTGTCGATGTGTCTGCGGCGATGCTTCGAGAGGCCTCGAAGCGACTCGGGGATGGTGCGGAACTACTCCACGTCGACGGCAAGGGTCTTCCATTCACCGATGGTCGTTTTGATCTCGTGACGACCTCGATGGTGCTGCATGAGGTGCCGGCAGAGGCGAGGGGCGCATTCGTCGCTGAGATGGCTCGCGTAGCCAGGCCGGATGGGCGATTGTTGTTCACCGATTTCCACATCGGGTCGCTTCGGGGGTGGAAGGGCCCGGCCTTGCGCATGCTGTCTGTGGTGATGGAGCGGTTGGCCGGGCACTACGCGCATTTCCGGACCTTCCGGACCTCCGGCGGCGTCCCCGGCATCATCGACGGAGCCGGCCTGGAACTCGAGAGGGAGAAGATCGTGGCCGGCGGCAATATCGGGATATTCCTGGTCGCCCCCGATTGAGCGGTGACGCGCCCGTGGAGGCCGTCTTTCGTCGCGGGCCTCCGGCGAAGCTGATGGCTTCCCCTCAGAGTCGAATCGGGTATTCAGTGGGACTCCTCGCGCTTGCGACCGAGGCTGATTACGGCGTTCGGGGCAGGGTGGCGCCTGCTCGGGTAATCCCCTGAAGGGCGAGGCGAATGTCAGGGATCTTCAGGGGAGATACCCGATGGACCCGGCGAGCGGAATGCGGGATGGTGAGGACGTACAGACGAAAACACTACAAGGAGAAACTCCATGACCTCCGATACCTATCCCGCTGCATACGAGGTGTCTTCCGAATCGCGCAAGCTGGCGATGCTGGGCCACCTGTCGGCGTTCATCACATTCGTGGGCATTCCGTCACTGGTCGGCCCGCTGGTGGTGTGGCTTCTGAATCGTGACGATCCGTTCGTTGAACAGCAGGCCAAGGACGCGCTGAACTTCAACATATCGTTTTTGATCTACGGCATCGCTGCCGCGATCTCGATCATTCTCCTGATTGGTCTGCTTGCTCTTCCGGCAGTCCTGGTCACCTGGTTTGTGCTGGTGATCGTGGCGTCGGTGAAGGCAGCCAACGGCGAGAACTACCGATACCCGTTCACGATCGAGTTCGTCTCCTGAGCCACGCAGTCCTCCCACGACAGAGGGGTCCCGGATTTGGGGCCCCTCTGTCGTTTGCTCGATATCCGCGAGACGGACGGGCATAGGAGCGGGTGCTCGCCTGGGGTCTCGACGGCCGGCCCGGTCGTTCGGCGGGAAGAGGTCGAAATGGAGATCACAAAAGACACGAAGGTCTCCGAGATACTGCAGGAATATGGGGACATCGCCGAAGTGATGGAAGTATTCGGCGTCAAGCGAGTCGCGGGATACAACATTCGCAAGTTCATCACCAAAGCCCTCACAGTCGAGTGGGCCGCAAGAGTTCATCGTGTGCCGCTCGATGATTTTCTCGTGACGTTGCGAACGGCGGTAGCGGAGACGCCGCCTGACTGAGACACCGAAGTCGGCGACCCCGGCCGCCGAATCTCCTCCCGGCTCCCCGAGAGAGCCGACCGCTTCCCGCCTAATCCGCCGTGTGCCCACCCTGTCGAGCCCGGCGCGAGTACCGTTTGCCGTACACAGGCGTTTGAGGAGGGGAAATGACAAGGGCGTTCGTACTCATCCAAACCGACATCAAGAAACTCCCGCTGATCATCGCGGAGTTGAGGAAGATCCACGGTGTCACGGATGCCCACGTTCTGGCCGGGCCCTACGACGCAGTCGCGCATGTTGAAACGGACGGGTTCGAGTCCCTCGGTAAACTGGTCACCGGCAAGATTCAGGCGGTCGACGGGGTGACCCGGACTCTGACCTGTCCGGTTCATTTGTAGAAGAGCGCGCTCTTCCCGGGTCGGCCATCCTGCGCGTACGACGATCAATCGCAGATACGAGTGCGAGAACGTGTGAGTAGCGTCCCACTACCCAACGAGAGAGGGAACCATGTACGTTATCCGGCGCGTCTATCAGGTGAAGCCCCGCTCGGCTCGCGAGGCGGCCACCATCGCGGCACGCATCGGTGAGCTATATCACGAGGCCGGCCGCCGGTCGGAAGTCACGGTGTACTTCAACGGCACCACGTTGCCCGGCGAGACCGATGTCGTCTACATGGAGTGGACCGACGATGTGATCCGCTCACCCTACGGTCGCAATGAGCCCTCGATTCCCGAGGCTGCCGAGCTGGGTGCCCGGCTGCGAGACCTGACCGTGGACTCGTGGATCGAGTTCTACGAGATGCTGACCCCGGACAAGGCGATGGATCTGGAGCCGGTGCCCGGCAGGTCTTGAACCGAGGCCCCTGCGTACGCAGCCGGTGGCATCTGCGGCTCATCCGCCTAGTGTCGGCTCATGGTCTCTCCCGATCCCGCCGCGACGGTCGTTGGAGTCCTCGCCGCCTATAACTTCGTCCAGAACGTGGTCATCCCCGAACGGGCCTATGTGCCGGCCAACCTGGCGATGACTGCCGGCCTGGTGGCGTTCGCCCATCGGTCGGGAACGTCCCTCGAGTCTCTCGGACTGGGTCGGGCCGGGCTGCGGGAGGGCCTGAGACTCGGCGGCGCGGTCGGGGTTGGTGCCGGTGTCGCCGCCCTCGGCGCGTCCTCGACTCGCCGCTTCGACCGTTGGCTGCTGGACAGGCGAGCACGCGGCCACGGGAGCGCCGAAGCGGCTTACAGGGTCATCGCCCGTTTTCCTCTGGGAACGGCGCTCTTCGAGGAGGTAGCGTTTCGTGGAGTGCTCGACGCATTGTGGAGACGGAGATCGGGGACGAGTGCCGCCCGGTTCGTCTCCGCCGTCGCGTTTGGGACCTGGCACATCCTCCCAACCTACCGGCAGTACGCAGAGATGGGTGCGGCCGCCGGCTCCACACCTTCGGTCGGGCAGCGGAGCGTCGCTGCGTGCATCGGTGCGGTGGTCACCGGCCTGGCCGGAATCGGCTTCACCGTCCTTCGTGAGCGGTCTGGCACCGTTGCGGCACCGTGGCTGGCTCACGCGTCGATCAACACGCTCTCCTATCTGGTCGCCCGTCACAAGTGGGCACTCGACTCTGCGAGCCCGCGGGATATGAGAGCCTCGAACAGCGGCGATCAGAGGCTGCAGCCTGCCGCATGTCGAACGAGGCGGACCAGATTCACAGGAGACGACCGGTACTCACCGGGGGGCTGACGGTCGACCCTGCTTCCATCAGCAGAGGGCTAGCTCTCCGCGTGCTCGAAGACTTCCCGTTCTTCTGCGAAGTGACAGGCGCTCAGGTGGCCGGTGCCCCGATCGATCAATGCCGGTTCCTCCTGCGCGCAGATGTCCTGTGCCTTCCAGCAGCGCGTGCGGAACCGGCATCCGGACGGCGGGTCGGCCGGGCTCGGCACGTCACCCTCCAGGAGAATCCTTCCTTCACCCGTGTGGCGCAGAGCCGGATCGGGAATCGGCACTGCCGAGAGAAGAGCCTGGGTATACGGATGGGTGGGATGCTCGTAGATCTCCGCCTCGGAACCGAACTCCACGATCTTCCCGAGATACATGACGGCAACACGGTCGGAGATGTGGCGAACCACGGATAGATCGTGCGCAATGAAGATGTAGGAGAGACCGAGTTCGTCCTGGATATCCTCGAGGAGATTGACCACCTGGGCCTGCACCGAGACGTCCAGCGCGGATACCGGTTCGTCGCAGATGATGATCTCGGGGTTGAGAGCCAGAGCACGCGCCACGCCGATCCTTTGCCGCTGCCCGCCGGAGAACTGATGTGGGAACCGGTTTATGTGATCCGGGTTCAGGCCGACCAGTTCGAGCAGTTCGGCAACCCGACTTCTCCGCTGCTTCTTGGGGACAACTCCGCTGTGGATCGCCCACGGTTCGCCGACGATGTCACCCACAGTCATGCGGGGATTGAGAGACGCGTACGGGTCCTGGAAGATGATCTGAATGTTGCGACGCATCTCGCGAAGCTCCCTGCGGCGCAACTCGAAGATGTCGCGCTCCTTGAAGATCGCCCGTCCGCCGGTCGGCTGTTCCAGGCGCAACAGTGTTCGGGCGACGGTTGACTTCCCGCATCCCGACTCACCGACCAGGCCGAGGGTCTCCCCTTTGCGCAACTCGAAGTCAAGACCATCGACCGCCTTGATCGTCCCAACCTGGCGCCTCAGCACGATCCCCTGGGTGATCGGGAAATGCTTGACCAGGTTCTCCACCCGCAAGATCACCGAGTTGTCAGCGGCCACGGAGAACCTCCTCGGCGAAATGGCATGCGGTGCTGCGCCCCGGTGTTATCTGGGTGAGTGCCGGATCGTCCGTTCGGCACAATGGCCGAATGAAGGGACAGCGGGGATGGAAGGAACAGCCCGGAGGTACATGGAGCAGATCGGGGGGTGATCCGACGATGGCCTGGAGCCGCTCGCCCAGCTTCATGTCGGGCCGCGCCAGAGAACCCATCAGACCCAGCGTGTAGGGGTGGGAGGGTTCGTGGTAGACCGGACCGATGTCTCCCGTCTCCACGATCTTGCCTGCGTACATGACGGCCACCCGATCGGCCACCTCTGCCACCACGGCCAGGTCATGCGTGATCAGGATCAGGCCCATCCCCGTCTCCTGCTGCAACTCGGCCAGTAGTTCCATGATCTGCGCCTGGACGGTCACGTCGAGCGCGGTCGTCGGTTCGTCCGCGATCAGGATGTCCGGGTCGAGCGCCAGCGACATTGCAATCATCACGCGCTGCCGCATTCCTCCGGAGAACTCGTGCGGGTAACTGTTGACGCGCCGGCGTGCATCCGGAATCCGCACGCGCTCCATCAACTCGATCGCCTTCTCTTTGGCTTCGGACCTGGAAGTGCCGCGGTGTTTGCGAAACATCTCACCGATCTGCCAGCCGACACTGAATACCGGATTGAGGGCTGTGAGGGCATCTTGAAAGACCATGGCGATCTTGTCACCGCGCACCTTGCGACGTTCGGCCTCCGGAAGAGAGAAGAGATCGACGCCGCGAAAACGAGCTTGGCCGTTGGTGATGAAGCCCGGTGGCGAATCGATGATGCCCATTATCGCCTGGGCGCTCACCGTCTTTCCCGAACCCGACTCCCCCACGATGGCGAGGGTTTCGCCCCTGTCGAGTGTGTAGCTGACTCCATCTACGGCTTTGACCACTCCGGCCCGCAACCGGAATTCGACCTTGACGTCGTCGACTTCCAGCAACCGGGCTGTTGAATCGAACAGGTCGTCCGCGATGACTCGGTTGGAGGCCATACTCATCTCAACTTCGGATCGAGAGCATCCCGCAGGGCGTCGCCCATGAGGATGAAGCTGAACACCGTCATGCTGAGAAACACTCCCGGAAACAGCAGCAGGTGAGGGTATTGAAGGATCCGGGTCTGGGAGCCCGAGATCATCAATCCCCAGGAGACTGCCGGCAGTTGGAGCCCGACTCCGAGGAATGAGAGTGCCGCCTCAGCCGAGATGATGACACCGACGGTGATGGTGGCGTACACGATGACCGGAGCAATCGCGTTTGGAAGAATGTGCCGGACGATGATCCGGAAGTCGCTGGCGCCGAGTGCCCTGGCCGCGTCGATGTAGTCCTGTTCTCTGGCCGAGAGGACGGCCGACCGCAAGAGCCGCAACATGGTCGGCCAGCCCAGCAAGACGAGTACCAGGCTGACCTGCCAAAGCCCACGTTCCTGGAGAAGGCTCAAGACGACGATTCCTCCCAGAATGGTCGGGATCGCAAACCAGATGTCGGTTATGCGGGCGATGATCGTGTCGAGGATCCCTCCGTAGTATCCGGCCAGCGAACCCAGGACCAGGGCAATGAGTACTGCGAAGACGGTCACGATCAGTCCGATCGAGATCGACACCCTCGCCCCGTACACGGTCCTGGCCACATAGTCGCAACCCTGCACATCGAATCCGAACCAATGTTCTGCGCTTGGAGTTTCCAGAGAGTTGCGAAGGTTGCAGGCCAAGGGATCGGCGCCGGTAAACAATGAAGGGGCGATCGCCATGACGATGAACACGATGATCAGCAACGCCGAGACTATGAATATCGGACTCGTGCGCAACTCTTTCCAGGCATCGCTCCACAGACTGGCGGGTTTGCCGGCCGACTCGACCTCGAGTTCCGTGACCGCAGGGTCGGTTGAGTCGAACCTCTGATCGTCAGTCATAGCGAATCCGTGGGTCGAGAACTGCGTACATAACGTCGACGAGAAGATTGGAGACCATGTAGATCAGCACGAGAAACGTCACGATTCCGACCACCACGGTCCCTTCCTGCCGGCCGACGGCATCGAACACCGCTCGACCGAGTCCCGGCAAATTGAAAACTGTTTCCGTGATGATCGCACCTCCCATCAGTGCACCCAGGTCGACGCCGAGATAGGTGATCACCGGAATGAGCGAGTTGCGCAATGCATGGACTCCGACCACCCGGCGTCGTCGCAGCCCTTTCGCCGTGGCCGTCCGCACATAGTCGGCACGCAAGTTCTCGACGAGACTCGTACGGGTGAGCCGGGCGATGTAGGCCAGCGAGACGGAGCCGAGCACGATCGCCGGCAGGAAGTAGCTCCAGTTGCCTTCTCGAATGCCCGCAACAGGGAAGATGTGCCACTCCACACCCAGCCAGATCTGCGCGATGAAGGCGAGGACGAAGATCGGTATCGAGATCACGGCAGTGGTAGAGACAAGGACGAGATTGTCCATGAATCCCCCCTTCCTGATCCCGGCCAGGATCCCCGCCAGGATCCCGAGAATCAACTCGAAGATGAACGCATAGAGAGCAAGACGAAAAGTGACGGGAATTCGCTCGCTCATGATTTCGGTGACCTCACGACCGCGGAAATCGGTACCGAAGTCTCCCTGGACGATTCCACCCACGTACAACCCGTACTGCGTGAGGAATGGTTCGTCGAGGTTGTAGCGATCCCGCAAAGCGGTCAGGGTCGATTGGGACATCTGGCGGTCTCCGGCCAGCGCCCTGATCGGGTCACCCGGAATCAGAAAGACCAGCGCGAAGATCAGGAACGTCGCGCCGAGAAAGACTGGTATGAAAAGCAACACACGGCGAACCAAGTATCGGCCCATACTGTCTCTCTTCTCGAATGCGCGGTGTCACCCTAGTGTGCCGGACGGGGCGATGATGGAACAGTAGAGGGGCGATCTAGACCGCCCCTCTACTTTCTTGTTCCTGTCTGGTTCGGTTACGGGACTACGCGAATCTCCGTGTAGTTGATGTCACCCTGCGCATCCACCCACAGGCCTTCAACACCGCCCGAGTGGGCGAAGTGGTTCTGCCTGAAGTAGATCGGGGCAACGGGGACGTCGTTGCAGAGGATGTCCTCGGCCCGCTGATAGTCAGGGATCGCTGCGTCGAGGCCGTCCACTGCGGCAGCGTTGCCCGCGGCCAAAGCAGCGTCGAACTCGGCGCTGTCGTAGATAGCGTTGTTCGATCCGACGGGTGCTGCGTTGTACGAAGCAAACAGTGGCTCCAGGAAGTTCTGCGGAGACGGATAGTCCATTCCCCAACCAAGGCGGAATGGGCCGGTTATCTCGCGCGCGTCGATGAACGGCAAGTACTCCGCGAACGGAAGCTGCTCGAACACGAACTCTTCGATCCCGAAGGTCTCGCGCCACATGTTCGAAACGGCTTCGACCCAGAGATCGTGCCCCGAGCCGCTGTTGAACCACATCGTCATCGGGCCCGTCCAGCCACCGGCTGCGTCGTACAACTCCTTGGCGGCAACCGGGTCGTATTCCCAGTAGTCACAGACGTACTCGCGATAGCCGGGCAAGCTCGGCGGGATTACCGACTTCGCCGGGAAGAAGGCTCCGTTCAAGACGGTCTCCATGATCAGATCACGATCGATTGCCATGGAGAATGCCCTGCGCAGATCCGGGGTCAGCTCCTCGATATACGACGGGAAGCCCAGATACGTGAACGAAGTTTGCGACGAGGTCTGGTAGGCGTCGCCGAAATCGGCGGCTGCATTCGGGACCTGCTCGGACGGGATGTTGTCCATCACGTCCAGGTTGCCGGCCAGAAGGTCGTTGTAGGCCGTCGCCTCATCCGCGTAGATCTGGAAGATGATCCCGGCGGCATGCGGGAAGTCGTCTCCCGCGTAGTCCGGGTAGTAGGTCGTGGCGATCTGGACGTTGTGCTCCCACACCCCGTCCATCATGAACGGCCCATTACCGATCGGGGATTCATCGAAGGCAGCGACCCGCTCCTCCGGAGTGAGGTCACCCTCGAAGAATGCGGCCGGAAGCGGGAAGTAGGCCCCGTATCCGAGCCGGACCGGGAACTGTGGATCGGCTGCCGCCAACTCGACTGTGAAGGTCAGGTCGTCGACAACCGCCAGACCGGATAGTGTCTCGGCAGTCGGGTCGCCCTCGGCGGGGTTCACTTCGTCGTAGCCGGCAATGATGCTGTAGAAGCTGTTGTTCTGCTGGCCGTTGGGTCCGTACGCCGCGAAGTTCCAGGCGTCTACGAACGAGTTGGCCGTGACCGGACTTCCATCATGGAACGTCCAACCATCCTTGAGGGTGATCGTCCAGTTGACGCCACCGTCGTCTGAGACAACGGACTCGGCCACCTGGTTGCGCGGCTCCGATGTGCGTACGTCGTAAGCAACCAGACCGCTGAACAGCGCCCGCAGCACTGCAACGCCCTCCGATTCGTTGGACGTGGTTGGCGTCAGGTGCTCAGGCTCGATGATGAAAGTCGAGAACACTCCCTCCGGGGCAGCCATGGGCTCCGTGGAGTCGGTGGCCGTCGTCGCGGTGGTGCCTCCATCGTCCGAGCCGGTGTCGGCCGTCGTGTCTCCTGTTGCTGCTGTTGTCTCGGTCACCGCGGCGTCGTCGCCGCATGCGGCGAGTATCAGCATCAACACCGTGATGACCGCGATAAACCGCAGCCAGGGTCCTTTGGATGATCTCATATGGATTCCTCCTTGTTGCTCTCGTGCCGCGAGCGCGGCCAGGAAAGTAAAGATGCAGTGCTCTCCTGTTGAGAACGTATTCCATTGTATAGACAGAATCGGTGGAATAGCGTGCGATGCCGAAAACTGTGTCGCCGGCTCTGCGGTCTTGAACATCCCATAGGGCTGAATCGTCGAACATCAACCCATCTCCGGCAGTCGTCGCCATCCCGATGGTTAGCCTGACGGCATGGACTCTGTCGAGCGGAGCGTGCGGACGCACATCTACCAGCATTTCCGCGACCACGGCGGTGCGCCGTCCGCGGAGCAGACGGCCGAAACCCTCGGCCTCGCAACTCCAGAGGTGGCGGAAGGTCTCCGACGGCTGGCAGATTCGCATACCATCACCCTCCTCCCGGGTGAGCCGGCCGTCTGGATGGCTCACCCGTTCTCAGGTGTCCGGACCGACCATGTGGTGACGATCGGCGATCGAACCTGGTTCGCCAACTGTGCTTGGGACGGACTGGCAATCCTCGCGTTGCTGGGTGATGGATCCTACGCGACCCAATCTCCGATCGATGGCGGGGACGTCGAGTGGATCGTCGAGGGCGGGAACGTGTCTCCGGGTGGAGTGGTTCACTTGCTCGTACCTGCACGAGAGTTCTGGGATGACATAGTCCACACCTGAGCGAACATACTGGCGTTCCGGTCGGAACGAGAACTCGGTGAGTGGCTGACTCGAACGGGCCACGCGCGCGGAGCGGTGGTCGACGTTCAGACTATGTATGAGATGGCGAAGGTCTGGTACCGCGGGAGATTCGACCCGGACTGGAGGCGGTCCGGCCCGGCCGAGGCGCAGACGGTCCTGAGTCGGTTCGGACTGACCGGCCCGTTTTGGGCTTTGAGCTGAGCGGTTGCGGAGTAACTGCCCGCCGGCACGGGGACGTTTGCGATAGGTCTCTCCGACCCGCTGCGCGGCTCTCGGCTACAGTCGCAGCGCCGGTCCGATGTGTGTCGGTGAGCAAACGAGGAGGGGACTGTAATGGGTTCTAATCGGACTCTCTGGATACTGCAGATCGTATTCGGTTTGTACTTCGTGGCTATCGGGGTGATGCACTTCATCGTGCCGGATGGCTTACCCGAGTTGATGGGTTGGATGTACGAACTGTCCGACGGCTTGCATGTCGCGAGCGGGATAGCTGAGATTCTCGGTGGACTCGGCCTCATAATCCCCGGCCTCACGAAGATCATGCCCGGCCTGACGGTTCTGGCGGCGTTCGGCCTCGTGGCGGTGATGTTTGGCGCTGCGCTCTGGCATATCAGCCGGGGCGAGGGCGGGAATGTCGCCAACAACGTCGTGCTGGCGGTGATCGCCGGCTACCTGGGATACGCCCGCTGGAAGGTGACGCCGCTGGCAGTTTCAACCAGGAGCTGACTGCGGAAGGCCTCCGCAGGGTCAGGCCACGACCGGCTCAGTCCCGGCTCGACGTTCCTGCAAGGCCGCAGTCTGCCAGTGCTGCGGATTCTTCGACTCCGCCGTAGATAACTCGCTCGAACGCTGCAACGGCCGCTATCTCCGAGTCGAGCAGTTTTCCCATTTGGGCAGGCATGCCCCCGTTGACCGGCTTCCCGGTGGCGCCGTAGGTATCCCCGACCTCGGACTTCCATCCTTCTGAACCGAGACGGATCCAGGCAATCTGGTCCCGGCAGGAAGGCCATGTGACGGCCACACCGTCCAGGGCCGGTCCAACTCCGCCGTCGCCGGTAGAACCGTGGCACACCGAGCACAGGTCGGCGTAGATCCTCTTTCCCTCGGCCAGAGGAGATCCGTCGCTCGATTCTCCGCAGCCCGATATTGCGACGGCTGCGACGACAATCCACATCAGCACGCGCATACGGTCGGTGCTCCTTTGGCGAATACGGACACGATATCAGCAGGACCGGGCGCCGGGCCAAAAAAGGCTGCGGTTTTCAGGCCGCGTCGGCGACCGTAGCCCTAAAGTCAAAGCAACAACGGGGGAGGACCTATGACCGATTCGTCGCGTTCACAGTTATGGGCCGATACCAGGCCCGCTTTCATCTCGGCGTTGCTCTTGTTCGTCTTCACGATCGTGATAGGGATCTTGAACGGTCTCGATATCTACGATCCGGACCACGACACGCTGCTGACCCACGTTCACGCCGGCACACTGGGCTGGATCAGCCTCGCCGCGGCCGCTACCGGTCTGCTTATGTTCACTCAGGGCCGCAACCTGACGGAATCCGAGCAGGCACGCGGCAAACTGCTCGCACGGCTCATGACCGCAGGAATCATCCTGTACGTGGTCGCTTTTCTGATCGGTGACCGCATGCCGGGCGACCGTATCCAACGACCGATAGCGGGCACCCTGCTCTTCCTTGTGGTCATCTGGTATGTCGTCTGGCTCTTCTCCGCAAACCGGTCCTACAACCGGAGCAGTGTCGCCCGTCTCGGAATGATGCTTGCCTGGATCTCGATGCTCGTAGGTGCTGTGCTCGGTGTGCTACTGGGCATCTTCACTTCTCAGAACGAGATTCCCGGACTCTCCGATGATACGGCGGCACGGCTCGCCGAGGCTCATCCCCCGGCAATGGTGATCGGGTTCCTGTTTCTTGCGGCTTTCTCGGTCATCGAGTGGCTGCTGCATGAAGAGAAGAGTTGGGCCGAATCCAAGGCGGGAGCCACGATGATGTGGTTCGCCTTCATCGGCGGTGTCACCGTCAATATCGCTTTCATCTTCGACGTCGAGGATCTCCTCGGCCCCGCGAACCTGCTCGCAATCGCCGGCGTTGGCATCCTCATCTGGCGCGCCCGGAGCCTCCTGATGCCGTCGGGATGGAAGGGAGCCGGTACGGGTGCGTACCCCCGTACGGGCATTCTCTTCCTCATCGCTTATCTCGTGCTGCTGACCGTCATCGTTCAGAGGTTCGTCTCGGGAGCGATGGATGTCAGCGCGCTCGAGGACTGGGAGTTCGGCCTCATCTTGACTTTCGATCACGTGATGTTCATCGGCGTTATGACGTTCCTTCTCTTCGGTGTCATCTCGAACCAGGTTGGCGGCGGCTCTGAACTGAACACCGTCGATTGGGTTCTCCTCGGCGGAGTGTCGGTGGGCATTGCCGGATTTGCCGTCGGGCTCTTGACGGTCACCGCCGAGATCAAGCAGGTGTTCACACCCATGATGGGAATCGCCCTCTTGATCGGGATCGGCTACTACGTGATGCAGCTGGCCGGATCGCGTGGACAGTCAGCCGGAGCCGTGGATACTGCGGCGGAGGAGACAGCACCGAACGCCTGAGGCGGCCGCCACTTCGTGGTCCGGCGAGAAGGGGGCGTGAGCGACTGCTGGTTCGTTGTTCGAGGACCGCGCCGTTCTGCGGCGCGGTCCTTCGACCGCCTGTCGGCAACGCCGCAGATGAGGTGCGTCACCTAACGAGCAGATTCTGAGTTCTGGACAGAGGCCTCAAGATACGCCTTCCAGCGCGACCATCTTGGAGTTGGGAGCCAGCCTCTGCCTGGTCGGTGCCCACTCCTGGTATTCGTCACTGTGATACCAGGCAAGAAGGTGGTCCATTGATGGGAACTCGATGATGACCATCCGCTCGGGTTCCCAATCGCCCTCGAGCACTCTCATCTCGCCTCCGCGGGCCTTGTAGACCCCTCCATGTGATGCCGCCGTCCGGACGGCCGCTTCCAGGTATCCACTCGACCGGTAGGCCTCCACGTCATGAGGCAAGACATCTGCCATCAAGTATGCCGCCATGCTCAATCTCCCCGTCATCGATTCCGATTGGCCGACCATATATATGGGCCCCGGCGGAGGTCAACCGCCGGGTCGACCGTGGGCAACGGGTGCCAACATAGGGAGCATTCCGAGCAAAATGGGGAACCACCCCCGATGCGCAGACTCCAGGTCGGCCGTACCTTGGCGGTCGGGGATGTTCGGATCATGTTGCTCCACCGGGGTAAACCCTTATTGATCCCCCTATCTCTCAGTGAACGATGAGGGGCATACCCAATAGTGCAGACGGCCCTCTTCCCGCACACTCGGTGATGAGACACAGTGCCGGATCTGCCGGCGACACATTGAAGGGGAAACACTCATGAAGAAAACTGGATTCACCGGATCGCTGGCGCGGGTCGCCGCGGTCCATCCATGGCGGACGATCACAGCATGGATAGTCGTACTCGCCGTCTCGTTCGTCGCGGCCGGGAGCCTCGGCGATGTGCTGGTGGACGGTGGCGAACTGTCGGTGGAAACCGAGTCCGAAACCGCCGGGCAGATCTGGGGTGAGCACTTCGAAGCAAGTGGAGCACCGCAGGAGTACGTGCTGGTCGAGAGCGACGGGCTCACGACCGACGATCCCGCATTCCTTGCAAGGGTCACTGCGCTCGTGGGAGAACTGACGGCTCTCGAAACCGTCGAGGGCACGGCTTCTTATCTGGACGGTGCCCCCGGCATGACGTCGAGCGACGGCACGGTGGCCCTCATTGTGGTCACCCTCACCGGCGACGGTGACTCGTCGGCACTCGCCGCGCCGGTTGTCGAAAAGGTCAATGAGGCCGACGCCGCAGCCGGCTTCCGGGTGACGACGATAGGCAACGGATCGGTGAACACCGAGTTCAACACCCTGGCTGAAGAAACATTGCAGCGTGGTGAGATGCTGGGGATCCCTGCCGCCCTCGTCATCCTCGTCGTTGTCTTCGGAGCGGCAGTGGCGGCCGGGATCCCTCTCCTGCTGGCCATCGTCTCCATTCTGGTGGCCGTCGGTCTGACCGCGGTCGTTGGGCAGGTCATGGACCTCTCGACTTTTGTGATGAACATGATCACGATGATCGGCCTGGCCGTCGGGATCGACTACTCGCTGTTCGTGGTCCAGCGATTCCGCGAGGAACGTGCCAAGGGTTCGCCGGTAGTCGAGGCAATAGAGCGAGCCGGCGACTCGGCCACCCGCGCCGTCTTCTTCTCAGGGATAACCGTTGTGATCGCTCTCATGGGCCTCCTCTACATGCCGGATACGGTCATGCGCAGCCTGGGCACCGGCGCCATCGTTGTCGTCATCGCTGCTCTGGCAGCAGCACTGACCTTGTTGCCCGCCATCCTTGGGCTGTTGGGTGATCGAGTGAACCGGGGTCGCGTCCCGTTCCTCGGGCGCACCTCATACCACGAGGGTGGGGGCCGGTTCTGGCATCGGGTCACCGAAGTCGTGACTGCCCGGCCGCTCGTCAGCATGTTCCTCGCCGGAGGGCTGCTCGTCGCGGCAGCTGTGCCGTATCTGACGCTCAACACAGGCCAGAACTTCATCGAGTCCCTGCCGGACGATTCGGATTCCCGGCATGCGTGGACGCTGCTCAACGAGGAGTTCGACACCGGCTCGTTCTATACGTCCATAATCGTCGATGGCTCCATCGATGATCCGGCAATAGCCGGCGCAGTCGGTGGGCTTGTGGCAGCGCTCGAAGCCGAAGACGGCTACGGCGAGGTACACGTGACGCCCAGCGCCGACGGCGAAATCGTATCCGTTGACGCAGTCACCAAGCTCGACCCCTCAACCGTTGAAGCACGCGATTCGATAGTCCGCCTGCGCACCGAGATGATCCCCGGTGCTTTCGACGGACTCGATACGGGGGTGTACGTGACCGGCGGGGCAGCCGGCACGGTCGACTATGTGGACGTGATCAACGGTCGCACTCCGGTCATCTTCGTGTTCGTACTCGGACTCAGTTTCGTGCTGCTGATGATGGTGTTCCGGTCGATAGTGGTTCCGCTGAAGGCGATCGTGATGAACCTGCTGTCGGTCGGGGCGTCCTACGGCCTGCTGGTCGCCGTGTTCCAGCACGGCTTCGGGGCCGACCTGTTCGGGTTCCAGCAGACCGATGTGATCGAAGCCTGGATACCGCTGTTCCTGTTTGCGGTCCTGTTCGGGCTGTCGATGGACTATCACATCTTTCTGCTCAGCCGTATCAAGGAGCACTACGACCTGACCGGGGACAACGACGGATCGGTGGCCTTCGGATTGGGATCCACCGGGGCGATCATCACGGGAGCAGCACTGATAATGGTGGCAGTTTTCGGCGGCTTTGCCGCAGGCGACCTGGTCATGTTCCAACAGATGGGCTTCGGTCTCGCCGTGTCCGTGATCCTGGACGCAACGGTCGTCCGTTCGGTCCTGGTGCCCGCCACCATGAAGCTCCTCGGCGCGCGCAACTGGTACCTGCCGGCCTGGCTCGGGTGGCTCCCTCAGATTCATATCGAGGGGCGCGGCGAGCCGGTGGTGCGGCCCATACCTGTGCCGGAAGCCGCCTAGCCCTCAGTCCGGATCGGGCTTGTCGCCGCCACCTCGGGAATTCTCGGGGTGGCGGCGAAGCCGGTTTATCCAGCTACAGGAGCCGTTGTTCGTGGCGGGCCGCCTTCCTCACTTCCGGCACCTGTTCCGGCGGGCCTGCCTGGTCGTGACCAGCCCTTTGGCCCTCAGTCGTTGTGCCCGGGGCCCCCTGCATACAGACGGGCGGCTGCCGACCAAGTCTGCATGCGGGTAGTCGAAGGCTCACCCGTGTCGCCGTCCACCCACTCGGGATATGCCCATTCGCCGTTGACGGTGTTGGTCCGGTCGATGGCGGCCACGACTCTGCCGGCTGCTTCGTTTCGTCCGGTGTGGCGCAGCGCCCAGGAGTGGAAGCCGCCTATGAATGGCCAGGCGCCGGCGTTGTGGTAGTGGTGCGGCCCGTTGCGCCACCTGGGGTCCTGGAGCGCCTCCGCGTTTGGCTCCACCAGGCTGTTCCGAGCGTTGGGATCGACGGGTGCGCCGAGGGTCCTCGTCGCGAACGGTTCGCTCACCGACAACTCATCGAGGGCGTTGAGGATGAAGTGCTGCTGCGGTCCGGTGGCAACATCGGCGATGACTGCGATGCAGTTGCCGAGTACGTCGAGGTTCTCGCGCAGCCGTGCGGCTTCGAGCGTCGCGCCGAACCACCGGCGGTCGGGGTTGTGCGCCTGGCGTAGCACCCCGGCGAGGATCGGATGCGGCCAGCCGCGGCGAACCCCGGCGGGTGCCTCGAACAGCAATGTGGCGATATCGAGGTCCTCTGCCGGCCACAGAAGGGCGCGTACTGCGGCCGCCGTCGCGTCAGCATCGAGTCCGGAACCGAGGTCGAGGCCGTGATCGTCGGCGATCGGTTCGAACAGGCGCAGGGCCCATACCCAGAGGGAGTTGACCAGAAGCGTCATTCCGCTTCGATGCAATGTCGAGTCCATCCAGTCACCCGCCGGCGGAACCCACAGGAGACCCAGGCCGTTCAGATCGCGATCGCGCAGCCAGCGAATGGCTGCGGCTGCTGTAGCGCGCAGGGTCCGCGCCTCATCGGGTGTGCAGCTCTCGAGGACGTAGGCCGTCGCAATGGCGAACCATGCGCTGGCATCGACTGCGCCGTTCTCGTGCCAGTCCCGGTACAGGCCGGCATCTCGATTCCAAACGGTGTTGGGGATCTGGCCGTTGGGACGTGCGCAAGAACCGAGCGTCAGCAGCGAACGGATTCCGGCGTGGATGAGTTCAGGGTCGTTCGCCGCGACAGCGCCGACGGTGGCAATAGCAGCGTCGCGAGCCCATATGGACTGGTAGTGATCATCCGCGCCGGAGGCAACAAAACCGTGCGGACGAACGGCCCGGCGGAGTGCGTCGAGGGCGGCAACCCGTGCGTCAACCTCGGTGGGCAGCATCGGCGTGAGCATGTGCTTCCTCGATTCTCGTCTGCATTCATCGGATATCCGCAGTCTGCCACGGGGTGGTCGCGCCTGGACTTGGCCCTGCCGCGACGTTGAGGTGGACACACGGTAGGGTCTGGGGTTGTTGCCGACGGGACGGGAGACGATGACTACGGCCGGAACTCTTCTTGTGACCGGGTTCACTGTGTTTCTGGCCGGCGCGGCCGGGTGGAGACTCGAGTACGAGGCCCCCATCGCCGAGCGGCTGCCACACTTGCACCAGGACCGGCGCCGGCTCCGGTGGATCCACCGGACCATGATCGTCGCTCTGGTCCTCACGCCCGGCGGATTGGGTGCAGCGGCTGGTGTTGCCGACCATCCCGCGGCCTGGGCGGCAGCCATCGCCTATTCGGTTGGTGCGGTGTTGTGGATGGTGAACCTCATGTTCCGCCTCACGGTCCAGGAGTGGGTTGCCGAACAGGTAGCCGGCGGTTCGGAGATCCCGAAGTTGTTTGTACCATTGCTCAACTGGGTGGGTTTGGGTTACACAGTGCACATGTTTGTGGCCTATTTGTCGGCCGTTCCGCTGGCCTGGGCCCTCACCGAGCGGGCCTTGATCCCCGACTGGCTCGGCTGGTCGGGTGCCGCGTGGGGTGTGCTCTTCTCTGCCGGGTTGGCCTATGAGCGTTTCCGCTTCTTCTTCTCGCCTCCGATCTGGGCGCACATGTTCACTCTCTGCGTCGGGATAGCCCTGCTGGTCTGAGAGGCGATGACGGGTTCAGCACAAACGTCACCGGCCGACTGAGTAATGCCGGTTCACCCGGAGGAAGCCGAGGGTAGTGTCTCGTCGCCGTCCCGCAGTCCCGGCTAGCCGGCGTGGACGATCTCGACGACGGGTTGCATGGATTCGATAGCAGCAATCGTTCTCGGAAACACGTCGCATCGAACTTCCTCGAATCCCAGCTCACCCATTGAGAGGATGTGCTCGGCGATCTCCTGGGATGAACCGGTCACCGGCTGTTCCATGTCGAGACCTTCAGTCTTCCAATCGAGAGTCTTGAACCCCTCTGGAACAACGGTGTACAAGTCCAAGGTCCGTCTCAGGGTGGCCGGGTCGCGGCCCTCGGCCTCACAGGCCTGTTCCAGTTTCTCGATGATCGGCGTCAACCGGTTCCCGATGTCCTGGACCGTCTCGTCCCAGCCCCACCAGTTCCAGGCGTCGGCGTATTTGGCGACGAGTCGCAGCATCTTCGGCCCGCCCGCCGCGATGTTGATCGGAGGACCTTCCGATCGGGGACCGCGCAGCACCAGTTCGGCCTGTTTGGCGGTATAGAACTCGCCATCGAAGTCGATGGCTCCCGTCTTCAGGAGACCGTGGATGATCTGTATCGCTTCGGCGAACCGTGAGTACCGTTCGCCGGTTGGGAAACCGAATGCTTCATAGTCCGAATCCGCCGTGTTGCCTGCGCCGATACCGAGAACGAATCGCCCGTCTGAGATCTCGTCGATGGTGTCGGCGATCTTTGCCACCATGGCCGGGGACCGGTACGGAGAGTTCACGACCGATTGCCCCAGGTTGATACGGCTGGTGGTAGCCGCCAACGCTGCTGCGATCGACACGGATTCCCAGGCCCCGTTCGTTGCCTTCTCGTTGCGGTACAGCAGCGCATCTTCGAACACGAACATGTCGAATTCGGCTGCTTCGGCTGCTTCTGCCCGTTCGCTGATCGACTTCCATGAGGGTGGCGGTGTTTCCCCGTCCGGTCTCCCGTTCAGTTCAGTGATGAGCCCGATATTCATGCACCGAACCTAGCCGTCGCTCGCCGGCATCGAAATGATGAGCGGTAGATGGCCGGGACTCCGACCTCCTTGCAGTCCCGCGTTTCCCCCACGGTGAGAGTGGACTGGTCCCGTTCTCGTTGGGAGACGGCCCCGAGAGCGTCGTCGCGCGATGGCTCAGGCTTCGATCGGGGACTGCCACCGATCACTCGAGCATGCGACTTCGGATGGCGCGGTCCACTGCCCGGATCACCGATGAGCAGGTGTAGCATCCCAGGGCTTCGACTCTTTCGACTGGACCAATCCTTTGTCCCCTTCAGCCATTGGACGCCGGGAATTCGCTGTGATGATCGCCATGATCATGGCGATGACAGCACTGGCCATCGATATCATGCTGCCAACCTTCGGTGCGGTGCGAACCGAATACGGACTGGCAGCCGATTCAACTCAGCCGGCGGCCATCGTGACCTTCTTCTTCCTGGGATTGGCTTCAGCGCAGGTGTTCTTCGGGCCTCTGGCGGATCGCTACGGGCGCAAACCCGTCCTCTATGCAGGACTGATTCTGTACATCGTGAGTGCTCTGGCGGCGGCGTTGGCGCCGACCTTGGAGATGGTGCTCATCAGCCGGTTCGTCTGGGGTGTCGGCGCTGCCGCCCCCCGGGTGGTCGCCCTCTCCGTCGTGAGGGACACCTACTCTGGGGAGGCGATGGCCCGAACGATGTCGATCATCATGTCGATATTCGTTCTGGTGCCCGTCGTCGCTCCCAGCCTGGGAGCACTGATCCTGAGCCTTGCTTCGTGGCGCTGGGTGTTCGGAGCGTGTGCAATCATCGCGACATCGCTGGCGGTCTGGACCCTGCGACTGCCGGAGACCCTCAAACCGGAGAGGCGTCTTCCCTTGCGGTTCGATTCGATCGTGGCGGCAGGAAAGACCGTCGTGACCAACCGGCAGACGATCGGCTACACGCTGGCTATGACCCTCCTCTTCGGCGTCTTCTTCTCCTATCTGGCGAGTTCGGAACTGATCATCTCGGACGTATTCGACCGTGCCGGGCAGTTCCCCTTCATCTTCGGTGGCCTGGCGGGCGTGATGGGTACCGCGATGCTGGTCAACGCTGCCATCGTTTCCCGTGTGGGTCTCGACCGCATGGTGCACATCGTGCTGGTTGGCTACGTGGCGGCTTCGGCGTCGATATCCGCCCTGGCCGTCGCCACCAACGGAACCCCCGGTTTCTGGGTCTTTCTTTCCGGCCTGGCGATCATGCTGAGCATGCACGCGCTGCTCATCCCCAACTTCAACGCCATGGCGATGAACCCGATGGGAAAGCTGGCCGGCACTGCAGCTGCCGTGATCGGGACGATCTCGATGTCCCTGGGGGCGGGATTGGGAGCGCTGCTCGATAGCGCTTTCGACGGGACGGTTCTTCCTCTCGCCCTGGGATTCTTCGGATGCGGCGTAGCCGCCGTCGGGTTCGTCGTTTGGGCCGGACGAGGCCGCCTAATCGAACCGGATGAGTCTCCGGATGAAGCTCTCGGTCGAGCTGCGGCTGTCGGCGGCTAGTCCGGCGCGCTGGTTGGTCGAGACATACGATCTGGGGCTCGGTACACCCATTGGAAACGATGGGCGTTGGCCGGAGACACGATCGCTTCTCTGCCCTACGGCCGCTCGAATACGCAGTCGGGCGGACTCGCCTGCGCTTCCGACCAGGTCCGGTACCAGGGGCAGTGGAATGGAACGGGAGCGCTTGAAAGACCGCCGTCGGTTTCCACCCATACAAGGGTCATCGAGCCGTCCACGTTGAGGATGATCTGTTCGGAGACGGTGCCTGTGGTGGTCCCGTCCGGCGCCTGGAGCAACATTTCGCCCAGCATCACTGCGATTGCACCGTCACAGGCCTCGGAATCGAAGACGTCGCATCCCGCCTGCAGGCTGCCAAAGAACGACCCACGAACGGCGCGAGAAGCATCGACATCCCCGAAGAACGAGCATTCCAGAGTCTGCTCAGGTCCCCAGCAGATCAGCATCTCGTGCGTTTCTCCGTAGTTGTCCCGGTGCCACACTCCTCTCAGGTCGAGAGATGTCTGCTCGTCATTGTCCGGTGGGAATCCGACCCACATTTCCTGCTTGAAATCCGTTGAGTTCGCCCCATAGACCAGAACTCTCGATTCCCCGGCCACAAGGTCGTAGACATGCCAGGACTCGCCCGCCGGCAGCGGAGGCCCGTCGATCCGAGTCCACGACGAACCGTCCGCCGATACCCAGAACAAAGGCTGGGAGGCATCACGGCCTGCTGCCAGCAGGCCGAAATCGCCGGCTGTGACTTCGCTCATGAGCTGGTGTCCGTCTGAGCCGAACACCGCCGCGTCGTGGGGTACCCTGCTCCAGGTCGCGCCGTTGGTCGAGGTCCACACCGCCGCGTCGCCTTCGCCGTCCGCCCGGTCCATCCCTACGCCCACGAGTCCGGAAGCTGTTGTCACCACATCGTTCAGGTGTGCGTCGACTCCTCCGAGAACGGCCTCCTCCTCGAACCTGGTCCAGGCACGACCGTCGGATGACGTCCACAGTGCTGTACCGATAGCCACCATCCCGGGGCCGCCGGCGAAGAGCCCATCGACGACATCTTCGCCGAACACGTCGCTATCGAGCGTAACCCGCGACCACGAGATGCCGTCTGGTGAGATCCATGAGGCAACCCCGAACTCACCGGCGAGAACATCGCCTTCTGTGCCGAAAGCGACCAAACCGGTATCGGCCTGGGCGACACGACGAATGGTCAGATCTTCTGATCCGCCGAAAACAGCGTCGTTGTGCTGAACCCGGACCCATGACTCGCCATCGACTGAGGTCCATACTGCGGGCCTGCTGCCAGCTTCCTCGAATACCGACCCCACCGCCACCAACCCGGGTCCACCGACGACTACATCCTCAATCTGCTTCCGTTCCCTTATGAGGCTCACGTCGAACGCGCCCTCTGCCACGGGACGCAACCAGGTGATCCCATCCGCGGAGGCCAGCACCGTCGAGCCGACTGCCACGAAACCGGGTCCACCTGCTGCAGCTGCCATGATCCGGGCGGGCAATCCCAGGTCACCCGAGATGGCGATCTGGTCGGGAACTCTGACCCACGACCAGGCTGTTGACGAGGAGGGATTGTCGGGTTCTCCCTTCAGCGCCGCGAGCAGCATGTCGGACTGGAGCGCGGAGACTTCCAGCGCTCCGTTCACCGAAGCAAGGACTTCGAAGAAAGATCTCTGAAATGACTCCGAGTTCTCGGCGCGAATGGCAGCGGCCATGCCCTCCAGGCCCGCAGCCGCTGATGACATCAAGTGCCCCTGGTGTGTGTGGTACGTGAGAGCCGGGCCGGGCGGTTCCAGGGCTCCCCAGACTGCCCGGGCGGAGGTGAACAATGAGGCTTCCTCGTCGAGTAAGGCGAGGAGGCCGTCAAGATCGGCGTCACTCGCCGACAGCAGCACCTGCATGCCGGCCAGCACCTCTTGCACATCGCCGGAGAACTGGGTTGCCACCACCGAGGCTTCGAACACGTATCGGGCGAGGGGGTCGCTTCGTTCGGCGAGTACCGAGCCGACGAGCTGTCGCTGCAAGTCGCCGGCTTCGATCTCGGCGAAGGTGAGCTCCTGGCTCTCTGCCTGCAAAAGCACAAGTGCATCCTGATCGCCGTCGCGCACAGCATCAGCAAGATCCGAATACCATTCGAGCCAGGCGATCTGGCTGTCGAGGAGTTTCTCGTGGTGGTCGGCCGCCTCGTCAGGAGGATTCAGGGTCCTGAGGGTCGCGATGTGGCGGTCGAGTGCGGCGAACATGTCCCGTGCGCCCTGTTCGGTGGGCGATTGGAGGACGGCGGCGGCTGCTTCGGTCAGGCCGGCCTCCCGGGCGCCTTCGATGGTGGCGACGAGGTATTCGGTGAGCGACAGTGCAGGTGCAACCGTCGTTGTGGTGGGCACGGTCGCCGTGGTTGTCGAGGTTGTCGGATTGGTCGATGACACGGATGGCTGCGTGGGGTCCGGCTCATTCCCACCGGTGCATGCTCCCAACACGAGCAGACAACAGAGGACAAGGGCCGTGCGCGGCACCGCGTGGTCCCTAACCGGCATTTCTTCCTCCCCGGGTGTGTCGGTCGATACCCAACCTACACAGCAGGATCGGGGCGCAACGTCTCAGACCGTTGCCGCCCTCCGCCCTCCGGGCACCCGGGCCCGGCTCCTCAGCGGCGCATCGCTTCGATTGCTCCCCTGATTCCGCCTTTGAGGTCCAGACTCCCGGCGATGTCGTTGAGCCGGATGATCTCGTCCTCGGCAAGGATCAGGTCGGCTGCCTCTGCGTTCTGCGTGACCTGTGCGGCGCTGCTGGCTCCTGGAATCGCCACCGTGTTCGGGTGCGACAACACCCAGGACAGGGCCACCTGGGCAGGAGTAGCCCCATGAGTCGAGCCGATCCGGCGAAGTGCATCGATCAGGGGCGTTGCCCGCGCCAGGTTGGTCGACGAGGCGAGCGGATTGAGCAGATTCCTGCGGCGCATACCCTCAGGCCGGTTGCCGGGGCTGTACTTCCCGGAGAGAAAGCCCTGAGCCAGCGGGCTGTAGGCGATGATGATCCGGTCGTTCGAAGCCGCAAACGGAATGAGTTTCCGGATGGGTTGGCGGCGGACGAGGTTGAAGAGAACCTGGTTGGAGCGAATCGGGGATCCCAGAAGTTCGTCGGCTTGCTTCCACCGGCTCAACGAGTAGTTGCTGACGCCGACATGACGCGTGATGCCGGCCGACTGCACCCTGCGCATTCCTTCCATGCCGAGACGGGCCGGGAAAGCCGGGTTGGGCCAGTGCATCTGGTAGAGATCGATCTGTTCGACTTGGAGACGGCGCCGGCTCGCTTGTGCCCTTCGTTCGATTCGACCCGGGAGTGGAACGATCGGCAGAAACTTGGTGGCTACGAAAACACGCTGCCCGTCGAGCGCACGACCGAGTATCTCCTCCGAGCGGCCCCTTGCATAGACCTCGGCCGTGTCGAAGAAATTGATACCCATTTCCAGAGCGCGCTCGACGACGGAGTGCGCTTCGCGGTTTGCGTAGTCCTCGCCGTAGCCCCATTCCCTGGAGCCGAACTGCCACGTGCCCAGGCCGATCTTCGAGAGGTTTTCGCCGGCGGCTTCAAGGTAACGCATGCCGCCATTGTCGCCGATGGAGGCACCCAGCAGTGTTGTCGATCGAGTTTGGCTGCATAGGCGTGGCGCAGGCGATGGAGGCGTTCCGTTTACAGGCTGTTGGCGGGTCGAGGACCTCGAGTGATCTCGACCGTTCCGGGACCGGCCGTTACATCCCATCGAGGGCGGCGGTTACGTCCTCGAGTTCGATGAAATCGCCCCCTCGTGCCTTGCGGTGCTGCTGGGCGGCGACGATGAGGTCGCCCTCGTCGATACCGTCGGGCACCGGGTTGATCCACGTGAGGAGCTCGATGACCGCGCCATTCGGATCGCGAAAGTAGATCGATCGCTCGTAGCCCCGATCCACCGGACCCCGGTACTTCACCCCGTGCGCATCGAGTGTCGCCATGGCCTCTTCGATCGGCACAGACAGGTTCAGAGCCAGGTGCAGCATGCCGCCCAGCTGCCGGCGCGGCGGGGTCTCCGGAAGCGAACCCTGCTCGGGCACGAAATAGGCAACGAACTGTCCGGGGCCTGCCTCGAAGAACAAGTGAACCTGACTCTGGTCGTCGAGGTTCGGCTGTTCGAGAACGAGCCGCATCCCGAGCACTTCCGTGTAGAAGTGGATCGTCTCTTCGTAGTTGCGCCCTACCAGAGCGGGATGGTTGATGCCGCGCGTCGCGATTGTCATGCGAAATCGTGCGGGTGGCGGTCGATCCGGTCGGCGGGGATCGTTCCGAGCTTGCCCGATTCGTAGTCTTCGAATGCTTGCACCAGTTCGGCCCGGTTGTTCATGACGAACGGTCCGTACCAGGCGACGGGCTCGCCGATCGGCCTGCCGCCCAGAATCAGCACATCCACGTTGGGGCTGCGTGACTCCTGCAGTTCGTCTGCTGAGATGGTGATGGAGTCTCCTCGCCCGAACGCCACCAACTGACCCATGCCGGCCGGCCGTCCGTCCGTTCCGAATCGAGCGTTGCCGTTCAAGACGTATACCAGCGCGTTGAAGTCTCTCCTCCATGGAAGGCTCAGGCGTGCCCCGGGGTACAGGGTGGCGTGCACCATGGTGATCGGCGTATGAGTCGAGCCGGGTCCGGAAACCCCGCCGAGATCGCCGGCAATCAGGCGGAGCAGCACATCGCCATCGGGACTGGTGAGCAGGCCGACGTCGCCGGCGCGTAGATCCTGGTACTTGGGGGGAAGCCACTTGTCCCGCGACGGGAGATTGACCCACAGCTGGAATCCGTGGAACAGCCCGCCCGACACGACGAGTTCCTCCGGCGGGGTCTCGATGTGGAGGATCCCCGAGCCGGCAGTCATCCACTGGGTGTCCCCGTCGGTGATCTTGCCGCCCCCGCCGTGGGAGTCCTGGTGGCGGAGTTCGCCGTCGATCATGTAGGTGACCGTCTCGAAACCGCGGTGCGGATGCCACGGCGTGCCCTTTGGCTCTCCGGGGGCATACTCGACCTCACCCATCTGATCGAGGTGCACGAATGGGTCGAGCACCGAGAGGTCGACTCCGGCGAAGGCGCGGCGGACCGGGAATCCTTCTCCCTCGAAGCCCTGCGGAGCAGTCGTGATCGACTGAACCGGGCGCTCGATCACGCTGTCGATGGAAGCCGGAGCGACTCGAGCAAGGCTGGAGAGGTCTTCAACGGTTATGGCTGGCATGGGTACTCTTTCTGGCAACTAGTTGCGTGGCCCAACTATATGGCTCGTATCGGCACTCGGGGTGCGATGTGTCGCCGTTAGGCCGGCGTGGCTTGAACCTCGATCTCGATTGTGATTCTCTTGGAAACGAGCACCCCGCCGGATTCGAGCGCGACGTTCCAGGTCAGTCCCCACTCCTCTCGCAGGATCTCGGTCCTTCCCGAGAAGGCTGCCTTGGAGTTGCCCCACGGATCGTCCACGAGGCCCTCGAACCGGAAGTCGATCGCCACGGGCTTGGTGATCCCCTTGATGGTCAGGTCTCCGTTGAGGACCCAGGCGTCGCCGCTGGCGACAATACCGGTGGAGACGAACTTCATCTCCGGGTACGCCGCGACGTCGAAGAAGTCGGGCGAAGTGAGATGTCCGTCGCGGTCGGGGGCGCCGGTCGACACCGAGCCTGTCGCGATCGTCACAGAAACGGAACTGTCGAGAGGGTTCCCGGCGACGTCGATCGTGCCGGTGACGTCCGGGAACGAGCCGCGTACCTTCGTGACCATGAGGTGACGGGCAAGGAACTCAACGGACGAGTGAGCGGGGTCGATCTGCCAGGTGCCCTCGGTTGGGACGATTTTGCTCCCGTCGGTGGTGCGGGTGAGCGCATGAGCTGCGGCGGTCATTGGGGTCTCCTTTTGTTGCACTTATCAATGATTGCGTATTGCAACTATATCAGATTGATTGCGTTGCGCAACTATTTTCTGTACGCTCCTCTTATGGCAGTGAAACTCAAGACCACCGAGGCTTCCGAGACCTGGCGCGCGGTGATGACTGCGTTCACCCGCGTCAACGCAGTGCTCGCCGAGGAAATGGACGCCGAGACCGACGTGTCGCTCGAGTGGTACGGCATCCTGCTCATGCTCTCCCAAGCCGAAGGAGGCGCTATGCGAGCCTCGGATGTCGCCGATCAGATCGGTCTCAGCCGCAGCGGGACCACACGGCTCATCGACCGCCTCGAGCGCGGCGGCCTGGTGGAGCGCCGGTCCTGCGGATCAGATCGACGCGGGACCTTCGTTGCCCTGACCGCGCAAGGTGAAGAGACGTTCAAGAAGGCTGGACGAATGCATCTCCGCGGCATCGACGAACACGTCGGATCACACCTCACGTCCGATGAGATGGCAGACCTCCGCAGGATCCTCACCAAGCTCGCGGCCGGTGTCGAGGGCGAGGCGCTTGCATTGCTTGGCCGGTCGATCGACGCATCCTGACGCCCGCAGCCGGCCGCCGGCCTGCTACCGACGCCGACAAGCCAAATCCGAGGGACGTTCCTTGACTTCCGCCATGCGGTCGTGCTGTGAGACCGGTGTGTTGGTTCCGGACGTATCGGGGGAGAAGCTTCTCGAGTTGGTGCCGTGACGTGTCAAGCGCAACGATGAAGGACCCCCACGGATTGATCTTGGCACTTCCGGAGTTCCTCCTGTTTCGTCTTGGTGGGCATCAAGGCTCCCACGTAGACCCCGGCCAGCACCAGAGCCGCGCCTGCGAGAAACCCCGCCGTGATCGCCTCGCCGGCCACTGTTGCTGCAACCACGATGGTTACCAGAGGAACGAGCACGAATCCATAGGACGCTCCCGATGCCGTCCATTTCTCCAGAACGAACATGTAGAGCAGGAAGGCGATGATCGTCACGAACACCACCAGGTAGACGAGGGCGACCCACGTATCCGCCTGGGAGGGGACGGTCCACGACTCACCCCGGGCCAGTGACACGGCGCCGAGGATGAGCGCGCCGGTCGTCATGGCAATTGCATTGGTCATGACAGGAGGATTCGGAGGGAACTTCTTGATCAATACACCGCCCTCGGCGACGAATACCGATGCCACGATTATCGCGATGATGTGCGGGATCGAAGTCCCCGATCCGCCGGTGCCTGCAACGGTGACGGCGATACCGGCGACTGCAAGAAAGGAACCGGCAATCCCGCGCCGGGTTATCGCCTCCAGGCCTTGAAATGAAGAAAGGAACAGCGTTCCGAGCGGGATGAGTGCCATCAGGGTCTGAAAGGTGCTCGCCGGTGTTTCGATGAGGCCCCAACCGATCAGGGCGAAAGCCAATCCAACGGTGAGCGTTCCGAAGAGCACCGCGCCGAAGAGTGCTCGCCCTCGGGGCAATGACAGCTTCTTGGAGACGGACAGTGCCCAGAATGCCAGTGCTGCCAACCCGAATCGCGCTGTTCCGACCCAGAACGGGGCCATCTCCTCGTAGGTGATGCGGATGGCGACGGAGGCGCCGCCGCCGGCCAGTACGAACAAGCCGAAGGCGGCCAGAACCCGTCTCTCCGGCAAGCCGCTGCGGGCGGCCGTGACAGCTGCCATTGGTCCCTCCTCATGCGGTCGGGCTCCCCATCGCTCTAGACCAAGGTGGAGCCTCTTGTCTGGGTAGCCAGTCAAGCAGACCCATCGCCACGGCATCTGCCTGGGCGCGGATTCCTCCGCACTCGGTCATGTTGCCGATGACCGTTGCCGGCGGCGATCGGCCGCGGGTACCGAACGGGCGGCCCATGTAGAGTCGCCGCAGTCGGCTTCGGCTTTCAAAGCGAAGGGAGTTTGCGGTGTCGGTAGGTCGTTCAGGAGTCGGTCTGGTGCTGCCGATGCTCGAGAAGCCCCTGTCGGGTGAGAAGCCTTCGTGGCCCGAGATCAGGAATATGGCGAAGCACGCCGAAGCTCTCGGTTTCGACACCGTGTGGGTGGCTGATGAACTCTTGTGGCGTATCCCGGATTGGCCCGGTCCGCGCGGATGGTGGGAATGCGTGTCGATGGCCGGAGCGGTGGCAGCCAGCACCTCGACGGTCGGTGTCGGGACCTGGGTGCTCTCGGCACTGCATCGAAATCCGGGTCTGACGGTCAAGGTCGCCGAGACGCTCGACGAGATAAGCGGCGGCCGTTTCATCCTGGGTCTGGGCGCCGGTCACGCGGGCGATCAGGGAGCAACCTTTGGCTACCCGCCGGACAAGACGGTCTCGCGTTATGAGGAAGCCCTCGAGATCGTTGTTCCGGCGCTGCGCGGCGAGATCGTTTCAAGCGAGGGCCGCTACCACCACGCCCAACAGCTGGAGATCCGTCCGCGCGGTCCTCGTCCGGGCGTCATCCCTCTCATGCTGGGTGCGCACGGGCCGCGCACGATGAGACTGGCGGCACGGCATGCGGACATCTGGAGCGCATTCGCCACCGAGAGCAGCCTGCCTGAGTGGTTCGCCCCGATGCTCGACCGGCTGGAGGAAGCGTGCGTCAGCGTGGATCGCGACCCGGCCACGCTGGGGCGCTCGATTGGAGTTTTCGTCGAGCCGACCGACGATCACAGCGCGGAAGCAACCGGGCTCGGAGTGCCGATTTCGGGGTCGCCGGCCGAGATTGCCGAGACTATTGCCCGGTTCGGCGAGATCGGTGTGACGAGGGTGGAGCTGGTCCCGTGGCCGGGAACCGAGGAGAGCCTGGATGCCATTGGCCCGGTGATCGAGCTTCTCGATGAGTGACCGGCCGGCGGTGGTTCTGCCTGCCGCGCACCGGGCCCTGCCTCGCCGGAGCGTGTGCCGGCCGTGGTGCCGCCGCAACGGCGGCTGCGAAGAAGACCCGGCCCCGTCTTCACCCGGAACTACCGTCGAGTCCGGAGGCACCGCATCCGATGTCGACTGCGGGCGGAGGCGGGCGGGCCAAGCCGGCTATGTGCCGGTGCCGTTTTCCCGATCGAGGTCGATCGCTCCGGCGGCAACGAGGTCTGCTTTCCACCGTTCGACCATATCCCGACCCTGATAGGGGTTGGCTTCGATCCATTGCGCTACGTCCACCGCGGGGTAGCGTTCCCGAATCAGTTCGGCAGTCGCCCGGGCCCGTCGATCGAGCCCCAACTCGACCTGGGCCGCGGTCAGGACGAGCAGAGCCTCCAGGTTGTGTGGTTGGTGCTCGAGAACCATCTCGGCCACGAACGCCGCCTCCTCGACTCTGCCCCCCATGTACAGCGAACATGCCTTGACCGTCGGATACCACGGCTTGTTGACCCCCGTCAGGCGCATGGCAACATCGGTGAGATCAATCGCTTTCTCCCATTGCCCGAGGTATCGCCGGACGCTGCCCTCCAGGCCGAAGGTGACGTCGCAGGTGGGTCTGATGATTTCGACGTTCTCTATGGCCTCCAAAGCTTCCTCGGCGCGACCCTGAGACATCAGAACGGCGGCCTCGACCGTCCGCGCCATACCGGTCGGATCGCCCAGCCCGAGTGCAATCCGAGCCTGGTCTCGCGCCTTGAGCAACATCTGCTCGGGCTCCCGGGACCAGCCGTTGGCTGCGCCCGTCCAGTTCGCAAAGGCGGAAAGCACGTGCCCGTAGGGCTGGTCTGGATGCGAGTCGGCGACCCGGCCGAATAGATCCACAGCCCGAGACCATCCCTCGACTGTGCCGCTCGTCAGGTGGTACCAACCGAGATAGACCTGCTCTATCGCTTCCGGATCGTCCAGATCCGCGTAGAGGCCGGCAGGTTCTCCCACCACCAGGTCAACTTCTATCGCCCGAGCCACCTCATCCGCCAGCTGCTCCGATAGGGCGAACAGGCCGGCCACCGTCGTCGTCCACTTGTGTGACTTGACGACGTTCATGGATGTGACGTCGAAGAGCGTTGCGTAGATCCTGACGTTGTCGCCGGCCTGATGGATTCCGGTCTCGATCATGTAACGGGCGGTTCCCGGTGCGCCGCTACTGCCCAGTTCGGCCTTGGCGTCGATCACGCTCAATTGAGGGACTCTGGTCAGACGATGGATCAGGTCCATCCGGAGTATGCCCGCTGTTGCCCGCACAGATTCGTCCACCATATCGGCATGGATGGGGAGAACCGCGACCGTCGGCGACTCGAGTGCCAGCGGTCTTTGTGCCGATCCGGAGCGACCATCGGCGGGGAGGTCGGCGAACTCATAGACGTCCACTTCCTCCGGAATGTTCTTCAGCCGGCGCTTGCCGAGCGGCTTGAATCGCAGGGCCGGCTCGTCCAGGGCTTGGTAGACCCTCCCGGACACACTGAGCCCTCCGGGAGGGGCTATGGCTTGAATCCGTGCGGCGATGTTCAGGGCATCGCCAAAATACCGACCGTCGGAGACGGCGACTCCACCCTGGTCCATTCCCATGCGAAAGCGTATCTGGCCGGTTCGAGCGCGATCGGCGTTCTTGGATTCGATCTCGTTGGCGATCGCGATGGCGGTGCGCACTGCATCCGTCGCATCATCGAAGACCGCCATGAAGTTGTCGCCGACGAAGTTGACCAGGGTGCCCCCGCTCTCGCCGACTCTATCCTCGACCAGGTCTTTGTAGTCCTCCATGGTCGCCGTCGTGGCCTCGAGGTCGTCGGCAAGGAGCCTGCTGTACCCAACAATGTCTGCGTTGAGAGCCACCATTTCGACCGGAGCTTCGCTCACGGTGGTCCCCCTTTCATCCGATGATCCATCATATGGCGTCCTGCCGGCCGGTGTAAGAGACAGTGCTGGGTAGTGGGCCTCCGATCCAGGAGCGATGCCTGTTCAAAGCGTTGCGTCCCGGATGCTCGAAGCATCATCGGGTGCAGGTTCCTCGAGCGCGGTTGTCAGGAAGAGCCGGCCGTGTCGGGGTGCAATACCACCATCGGGAAGTCGACGCCGCGGCTCTCTCTGTATTTGGGATAGGTGGGATGTAGCTGCTCGTACCGGGCCCACATGGCCTTCCCGCGCTCGCCGTCGACGATCTCGGCAGTGCCCTGAAATCGTCTGCGGCCCACATCGAAGGTCACCCGGGGATCGTCGCGAAGATTGAGCAGCCATGCCGGCTCCCAGTGTCCGGCGTTGGAACTTGCGACAACGAAAGAACCGTCTTGTTCGTCGTAGACGAGAGGCACCGTCCGTTCAAGTCCACTCTTTCGGCCGGTTGTCGTCAGGAGGAGGACCGGGACGCCCCGCAGGGTGCCACCCATCCGGCCTCCCGACCGGCGATACATTGCCCCGTGAGCCGCCCCACCGAATCGCTTTGCCTGGAGGAGCAGTTTGCCCTTGAGAGACCGCTTGTCTACTGCCATTTGGAAAGGATAGCGGGGGTCGGTCCGCGGATGACGCCCCGACTGGGTCAATCCACGACCGTGCCGGCCTTCGGCCGCCCCTATGATCTCAACATGGAGACACTGGTCGACCGTCTCCGTACGTGGGACGACCCGGCGGTTCGCTATCAGGCCCGGCTCGTGTTGGACGGGCTCGAACCGGACACCGCCGATATGCGTACCCTGGCCGAAGAGATCCGCGCCAGTCGGGACTGCAGGGCGGTAATCGAGGGCGGTTTTGTGGACCCGCGCCACCCGTACCGCAAGTGGCAAGGTGCTCACTGGGTCCTCGTGCAGCTGGCCGAACGGGGGCATCCCGGTGGGGATCCACGCCTCGAACAGATCCAAGAGATCGTGTTCTCATGGATCCTGTCGCCGGCGTTCTTGAAGCCGAACTGGACCCTGCATGTCGAAGGACAGCACGATCGGGTCAGGCGCTGTGCCTCGATGGAGGGCAACGTGCTTTGGGCCAGCCTGCAGCTGGGCCTGATCGACGACCGGCTCCGGGCGCTGGCGGATCGGCTCGGGGAGATGCAGTGGCCGGATGGGGGCTGGAACTGTGATGTGCGCCCGCAAGCGCGGCGGTCGTCCTTTGTGGAGACGGTGCTGGGCCTGCGGGGGCTGGCGGCATGGGTGCATGCGACGGGCGACGCGAGCGCCGGCCGGACCCTAGAACGCGGGGTCGGGCTTCTGTTGGAACACCAACTGCTTCTTCATCGCAACGGCGACCTGATCGTGCCGAACTGGGGACCTCCACCCGACCGAATCGGATTCCCCATCCGTTTCTTCGATGTTCTCCTCGTCCTGGAGCTAATGGCCGACATCGACCGCCTCGACGACCCGCGCTGTGAGCGCGCTCTCGATCTGCTGCTCTCCAAGCGGACCCCCGACGGTGGGTTCCCGATGGAGGTGAGACGGGCCCGCACGGCAGGTGAGATCTGCAGCAACTGCACCTTCGCCGGATGGGGTCCTGGTGGGAAGACCCGCACGAACCCCTGGGTGACCATTCGTGCCCTTCGCGTGCTCGAAGCCGCCGGCCGCCGGAAGTGATCAGGGGCGCGGGCTGCGGAAGGTGTTGATGCCTGTGGTTTGAAAACCGTGCTCTTCGCTCCCCGGGGAGTGACACCAGTTGCTTCGCCCACTAGCGTGCCCGTCATGAGGGGATATGACCTGTAGGAGCTGTGGAGCGGAGAATCGCCCCGGAGCCAAGTTCTGTTCCAGGTGCGGCACACCGCAGTCACTGGCGTGCACGTCGTGCCAGTCGCCCCTGGACCCGTCGGATAGCTTCTGCTCAGAGTGCGGAACCCCGACCGGCGGAGACTCCCCGGCGACCGTCTCTCCGGCTCGGGAAATCGCCCCGGATGCCGCGCAATCCGAGGAGCGCAGGTTCATCTCGGCGCTCTTTGTAGACCTCGTCGGGTTCACCCCGCTCACCGAAGCCCGTGATTCCGAAGAAGTGCGGCACATGCTCACCGTCTACTTCGACCGGGCCAGGGAGGTCGTCGACCGCTTCGGCGGAGTGATCGAGAAGTACATCGGCGACGCGGTGATGGCCGTGTGGGGAGCACAGACAGCGCACGAGGACGACGCCGAGCGAGCCGTGCGGGCCGCTCTCGAGCTCATCGATGCAGTCCAGGCGGTGGGGGAGCAGCTCGATCTTCCCGATCTGCGCGCCCGGGCCGGCGTGGTCTCGGGCGAGGCCGTCGTCGGTGGTGACGGCAACGCAACAACGGGCCTCATCGTCGGCGACACCATCAACACCGCCTCGCGTATCCAGTCTTCCGCTGCAGCCGGCGAAGTTCTCGTTGGACGATCGACCAGGGACCTCGCCAGCAGATCGATCGATTTCGAGTCGGTCGGCTCGCTCGAACTCAAAGGGAAGGAAGTACCGGTCGAGGCGTTCAAAGCCGTGCGTGTCGTCGCCGGGATAGGCGGGACGCGTCGGATGGCCGGCCTCGTCCCTCCGTTCGTGGGACGGACGGATGAGCTACGCCTCCTCAAGGACAACCTGCACGCCGTGCAGCGGGACCGCCGGCTGCGCCTGGTCTCGATCGTCGGACAGGGCGGAATCGGGAAGAGCCGGCTGCTCGATGAGTTGTGGAGCTACGTAGACGGTCTCACCGATGACGTCTACTGGCACCACGGCCGTTCGCTCCCGTTCGGCGAGAACGCCGGATTCTGGGCGATCGGTGAGATGGTTCGTCAACGGTGCGGCATAACTGAGGGAGATGACGAGCACAAAACGCGGACCCGTCTGCGTACTGCTCTCGCCGAACTGGTTCCCGACGGCGATGACCGGGCGTGGATGGAGCCCAAGCTGGAGAACCTTCTCGGGATCTCCGAGGCCGTGGCGGAACGGGCAGAGCTCTTCGCTGCGTGGCGAATGCTCTTCACCAACATCGCCGTCCTGGGCCCCGTCGTTATGGCGTTCGAGGATCTTCACCTCGCCGACGACGGCATGCTGGACTTCATCGAGGATCTTGCCGACATTGCCGGAGAGGAACCGATCCTGGTCATATCGCTAGCCCGCCCGTCGCTCCTCGAGCGGCGAGTCGGGTGGGGATCGGGAAGGGCCAGCAGCGTCAGTCTCCACCTCGCACCCCTTGCTCCGCCGACGATTGAGGAACTGTTGCGGGGAGTCGTCCCCGACGCACCGGCGAGTCTCGTCGACCAGCTCGTCGATCGTTCGGGTGGAATCCCTCTCTACGCCGTCGAGATGATCCGCATGCTCATCGCCCGCGAACTCATCCGCCCTCTCGATGATCTTCGCTATGAGATGGTGGGCGAGGTGGGAGACGTGGAGATCCCCGACTCTCTGCACGGCCTCGTGGGTGCCCGTCTCGACCAGTTCGGATCGAGCGCGAGGGCGCTCATCGCCGATGCCGCCATCCTGGGACAGTCATTCCGGGCCGCGGCGCTGGCGTCGCTTCGCGATGAGCCGGAGGAGGCGCTTCAGGAGAGGCTGGCCGAACTCGTTCGCAAGGAGATCCTCAGCCTCAACCGCGACCCGCGCTCGCCCGAACAGGGCCAGTACCAGTTCGTGCAGTCGATCATCCGCGAGGTCGCTCATGACCGGGTGAGCCGCGCCGATAGGGTTCGCCTGCACCAGCAGGTGGCCGCCTTCTACGAGTCCCGGAACGAGCCCGAACTCACCGGGATCATCGCCAGCCACTATCTCGATGCCCTCGAAGCCGCCGGGGATGGTCCCGATGCAGAAGAGCTTCTCTCGCGCGTCATCGCCAGCCTGTTGAATGCCGCAGACCGGGCCGACCTCCTCGGCTCCTACGGCCAAGTAGTCAATCTTTGTCTGCGCGGCGTCGACCTTGCCGGTGATCCGGCCTCGAGGGGCGAGCTACTCACCAGGGCGGCACGCGCCGCCCACTCCGCCCTCGACGAACGGGCGCGGGATCTCGCCCAGCGAGCGGTGACTGAGTTCGACACAGCCGGCAGCCCGCTCGGCCGCGTGAAAGCGGCGGCCGTTTATGCAAAGCTCCTGGACGACGTGGGGGAGTCGAATGATGCCTGGCCGGCGCTGCTGGAGGCACTCGAGGCCGATCCCGGCGAGACACCCGACCACGTGGTGGCGATGGCAGAGCTGGCCCGTGCCTTCATGCTCGACGGTCAGCCCCAGGGAATGGAGTGGACTGAGCGGGCCCTGGCGCTTGCCGAGGAACTCGACATGGTTCCCACCATCGCCGAGCTGTGGGCGACAAAGGGGGCCGGCCTCGGCACGTCCGGGCGCCTGCGCGAGGCGCGTGTCATCCTCATGGCTGCGCTCGATCTCTCTCGCGAACATCAGCTGAGTGCCACCAAGCGCCGAGTGACCGCCAACATCAACTACATCTCCGGGAGTGCTCTCGATCCGTTCGTCGAGGAGCGTATCGAGGACGCCCGCCGCATAGGCGACCAGCGCCTCCTCCTCGAAGCGCTCATCGACAAGGCCGGCCGCTGGCACGTAACCCTCGACATGGACGAGCACTTCGAGACGATGGCGGAGGTGATGGCCTTGCCCATGGATGCGGCAATGGCCGACCAGGTCGAGGAACTGCGGTCCGGCGTCAGCCTCCTGCGCGGTGAAGTGGAGAGTGCGATCGCCTCCGATGAAGAGCGCTGGGAGCGACACGGAACGGGCGATCAGCAGATCCAGTCCAATCGCGAGGTCTCCAGGGCCGTACACGCTTTCTATCGGGGCGACCCGGCGTCCGGCGTCGAGCTTGCCCTGGGGAGCAACCATCGATCACCGATCGGTCACCAGTACAACTGGGCGACGATATTCGCGCTCCGGATGATGGACGCTGAGAAGCTTCAGTTGGTGAGAGGCGCGGAAGCGGATTTGCCCCGACTACCGGTTGCCAACCTCCGTGAGCACTGTCTCGAGGGAGCACTCGCCGCGCTGGCGGGAGACATTGCCGAGGCCGAGGCCCGATTCGAGGCGGCTATCGAGATCGGCGACGGCATCTGGGGTCCCATCTACGGGGGGATGGTGCGGGCGTCGACGCCGCTCTACCTCGGCGGTGATCATCCCAGGGCACGGGAATGGGCGGGTGTGGTCCGCGCCAACTGGGAGAAGGCAGGATTGAGAACCCTGCTCGACCTGTACGCCGAGCCGTTCGCGCTCCTCGAAACGGCGGCTGCCGATACCGCCTAGACGTCCGTCGGTCTGCAGGCTGTGTCCGTCTCGGTGGAGGTGGAGAACGTGAACGGCCGGGTTGCGGCACGATCTCGGAGACGAGTCGATGCTTGTTCGATCGAAACGAGCTGAGTCCGGTGCGCGCTCAGTTTTCGGGCATCCGGTTTGCCAGGCCGTATTGGATGATGGCGTCGTATTGTTCTTTGAGAGCTGTCGCGTAGATGATGTCTTCCGAGTTGTAGGCAACTCGTCGCTCGCTGAAGAGGGGGTCGTCGAGCGGTAGGAAGACGGTCTTCCCGGGCCATGCTTCTGCCATCAGCCTCAGCAACTCGTTGTCGGGTGAGGCGCTCTGCAGAATGTCCCAGGGAGTGCCGCCCGCTCCCGTCTCCAACACGGTCCGGGCCGAACTCAAGCCAACCACGATGATCGAACGCCCGACCACCGTGCTCTCGTGGGCAAGGTAGTCGCCCATCCACTGCTGTTCGGTACCCTTGAGATGCGACTTCTGGGCGTGATGGCCGCCGACGTTGATCACGGTGTTGCACGAGCACGCGGCAACCCGCTTGTCGGTGAGGCGTTTGATGACCTCTTCTCGTGCCCTTGACGCGGCATCGCCGTCCTCGGACCTGATGTCGATGCTTTCCAACTCCACCTCAGCCATCTCGACTACCTCCTCGTACCAGCCGGAGCCCCATGACGCGGTCAACGCCGCACGGCCGGCCTCCAGCGAGGCGAGCAGCGTCTCGATCGTCTCCGTCTGGACGTCCGGTGCGGCGGTGGAGTAGTCGGCTCCGATCGACGCGCCTTCCGGCCCGGGCGCCGGCAGGCTGAGGAGGAGATAGTCGAGAATGGATTGGAAACTCCGGGCTCCTCCGTACCACTCCTCGTTCACATCGATCCCGTGAACGTGGATTCGCTCATCGGGTGGGAGCGTCTCGTTGTATGCGCGGATCGCAGACATCTTTCTTTCATAGAACCGTGGTGGAACCCACTCGGGAACGAGCTGTCCACCCTGGACGTAGTCGTCCAGAAGCCAGCCGACCATCTGCGGTGCTTCGATCAGCAACTGCCGGAAGCCCCGGGAGTGGAGTTCGCCGAGTAGGTCGGCCACAAAGGCCCAGTGTTCACGCAGGTGATGCGTTTCCCCGAGGAGGACGACCTTGTGGTCCCCCAGGAGGTCGACGACTTCTTCGGGGATGGCGGCGCCTTCGAAGGGAATACCGTCTCGTTGCACCACGGCCGACAGTTCGGATGCGGTTACGTCGGCAACCGGGGAACAGCCGAGCATCACAAGCGCGCAGAATAGAGAGAGCAATAGGGGCCGCTGCAACTCTGACCTCCCTGAATCAGCCACCGAAGCCGCGATTCGAATCCTCCATAGCCGGACCGGTCTCAACCAGAGTCAAAAGACTCTTGCCGCAAGGACCAGCCGGCGACCCGAGCCCGGCGCCTCCAGTTGCTTTCCGGGTCATGGCCCCCAGACGAGTCGACCGGGTCGGGCTAGGGCGAAGTCCGCCGCCGAGAGCCGGCGACGATTGCCGATCTGCTATACCCGGGGTTGTGACCAAGATCGCCGTAGTGACCGACTCCGTCGCAACGGTTCCTGAGGAACTGATCGGCGAACTCGGCATCTCCGTCGTGCCCATAATCCTCAACCATGGAGGCCGTTCATACCGGGATGGAGAAGACCTCACCCCGACTCAGTTCTTCCGGCTGCTGCGTTCGAGCGAGGAGCCTCCGGTTACCTCGACCCCATCGGTAGGCGACATCATCGAGGTCTATGAGGCTGCGGCGCGTGGAGCGAGCGGGGTGGTCGGCATTCACCTGAGCTCACGGCTCAGTGCCACCTACGAAACAGCGGTGCTGGCCGGCCGATCGCTCGGGGTGCCGGTCCGCGTCGTCGATTCCCGTACGGCGACGATGGCCGAGGGCTTCGTGGTCATAGAAGCGGCCCGGGCGGCCGCGCTCGGTGACGGCCTGGATGCCGTGGCCGAACGAGCCACCGAGATGGCATCGAGAGTCCGCTTCTACGGCTTCCTCGAGACCCTGGAGTATCTCCACCGGGGAGGCCGGATCAAGGGAGCGGCCGCCTTCATGGGAAGCTTGTTGCAGTTCAAGCCGGTCATTCACATCGTCGACGGGATGATCGAGCCCCATGCGAAACCTCGTACGAGACGCAAAGCGACCGAAACCCTCCTGGACATCATGGCAGGGGAGGTCGGTGACCGTCCGGTCCATGCTGCTGTGGTGCAAGCCGATGCAGCCGACGACGCCGAGGAGTTGAGGGCCCGCGTGGCCGGCGGTTTCAACTGTGCGGAGCTCTATGTTTCCGAGTTGACACCGGTCATGGGTGCCCACACCGGGCCCGGGTTGTTGGGACTTGCCTACTACGTCGACGACTGATCGAGTAGGAAGGCGCCAGAGCTCCGTCCGGGGCTCTATTCGGTTATGTCGTTGAGGGCCTCGATGATGAGCGTCCGGTAGGTTTGAAATGCCTCACGACCTTGCTCGGTCAGGCTCACGGCCGTGTGGGGCTTACGGCCGCGGTAGCCCTTGTCGATGCTCACGTAACCGTGGTCCTCGAGCTTTCTCAGATGGGTCGCCAGGTTGCCCCAGGTGAGGCCTGTGGCATTCACCAGAAACGTGGCATCAGCGGCGTCAACGACGCTCAGCTGGGCAATCAGCCGAAGCCTCGCCGGTGCATGGATGACAGGGTCGATCGCGGCGAAGGGATCAGCAGGGCTGTCGGCCGTCATCGACTCAGACCGCGGCAGTCTGGTCGGGCAGAGGATGGCGGCGAATCAGAGTGACAAACCTGAGAATCCCGACGGAGAATATGATCGTCGACACGGAACCGAACGCTATCGGGAACCCGTGATGCGTGGCCTTGTCGTTCTGCCACAGCAACTCTCCGGCGAGGGGGGCAAGCGCCACCAACAGCCCGTACACCGCGTAGCGCCCGGTGCTGGTGGAGTAGGCGACCAGTGAGAAGATCACCAATCCGGCGAACCCCAGAGTGATGGGGTATGTGAGGCCGGCAAGGTCGACTCGGTTCGACAGCCATCCTGCGCTTGCGGCGATGCCGACTGCCAGAGCCAATGAGTTGACTCCAAGAAGGATCAGGTTGACCCGGCGCAGGCGGGCTTTGCGATCGCCGCCCGGTTCGATGGTCCCGAGCCGCGGAGCGACGACTCGCTCGCGCGTGAAGCGCATGACCAGGTATGTGACATACCAGATCGGGCCGAAGATGGCCGAACTCCAGAAGTCTCCGAGGCTGTCGCTCAGCAGCGGAGCCAGAGCGAACATCGAGAGGAAGGCCGCCATCATGACATCGAAAAGGCCATCATCTCTGGCGGCACGGAAGGTGCGTCTCTCCAGATCGTTCAGCGTGGTCATTGCAAACTCCTGTGAAAAGTACTTTGCAATGCAAAGTATATGAGAAAGAACGGTCATTGTCCAGGGCTTAAACACCCTTGTGCCGTTGGTGAACTCGCCGCTCGGCCGGCTCGCTGCTGATAGTTTGTTAGAGACAGTCTTCCGGCTTCGAGCAAGGGGCGTTTGCGGATGTTCAATGGCCGTTGGGCCGAGGTGTCGGCCAGGATTGTGGTTCTTGCTGTTCTTGGAGCGAGCCTCGGCCTTTCCGCGTGTTCGGAGCCGGAGGAACTCCCAGAGGGCGCAAGGGAGGCGCTGGAAGCCTATTGGGAATCACTCCCGTCTCATTCCGGAGTCGAGAATCGGATTGTCAGGGTCTGGCCCGGAGAGACACCGGAAGAGGTTGACGGCCCGAGCGGCCCGTCGATGGAGACCTGGTGTGTGGAGGCGGAGATGTCCTCCGAAGATGCCCCCTCCGTCGACGGCGAGCTGCTGGTGTGGATTGTCATGCGGGAGAACCGGGAGGCGCGCTGGTCTGCAGCATTGCTGGCAAGCATGTCTTCGATTTGGCCTTACCAGGCGTGCGGGGAAGGTTCCTGGAACCTTGACACTTAGGGTGAGGGGATGAACTCAGGGCTTTACCTCCCCAACTTCGGCTCGTGGGGCGATCCGACCGCCATGGTGTCGTTGGCGATCGAGGCGGAGGAGAGCGGCTGGGACGGTTTCTTCATCTGGGACCACATCGGGGGATTCGAGAACACGATGGTCGACCCCTGGGTCGCGCTCGGTGCCGTCGCACAGGCAACCACCACCATCACCATCGGGACGACCGTTACGCCCGTGCCCAGGAGGCGTCCGCAGAAGCTCGCACGGGAATGCACAAGCGTCGACCGCCTGTCCGGAGGTCGGTTCGTGTTCGGGGTTGGAAGCGGTGAGGGTGCGCCGGAGTTCGACAACATGGGCGAGAACACCGTCCATAGGGAGCGCGGTGCGATGCTGGACGAGGCGCTCGACGTGATCACACAACTCTGGACCGGCGAGCGCGTGACTCATCGCGGCACGTACTACACGGTCGAAGGTGCCAGGTTCCGGCCGGCCCCTGTTCAGAGTCCGCGTATCCCCATCTGGGTCGGAGGCGTCTGGCCCTACACGAGGCCGATGCGGAGAGCCGCTCGCTGGGACGGTGTGATGCCGTTGCTGCGGCTCGATGAGGGCCAGAGCGAGACGGAGGCCCTGCGAGCCTGTGTCACCTACATCTCGTCGCACCGGGAAACGGGGGACCCCTTCGATGTCGTGTACTCGGGCGTCACGCCCGGGGACGATCCGACGAGAGCGGCTGAGATCGTCGGGTCTTTCGCGGATGTCGGCGCAACGTGGTGGCTCGAGCCGATCGCCCCTTACCGCTATGACGAGGGCTTCACCGAACCATGGAATACCGAGAAGCTTCGCGAGCGGGTGCTGGCGGGGCCGCCGAGGATCTGACCGAACCATCCGCCGACGGTCGGTGCGGCTGAGTTTTGAGCGATTGCCACCTCAGCCCCCACAGAAGCAGTGGCGCGAGTGGCCCCTCCGGTCGGAAGTCGGATCAAGGGGATCATCCGGATCATCAACCCGATGAGTCCGCTCCCGCCGGACGACTCACACGGACGATGGGCGTTCTTGGGGAGGGTCCGGTTGAATGAGCGGGAACCGGCTGGGTTCACTGAGCGTCTCAATCCCATGAAGATTCGTGCCCTCAAACCCTTTGACGAGGATGGCGGTTTTCGAGTTGTCCGCCCGTCTTCCGTTCTGGGCCGCATCGCTCTTGTGATGCTCTTGGCCGGATGCGGATCCTCCGGCAGTCCCGGAGTCGATGGGCCGGTGATGCGATATCCCGAGCGATCCAGCAGTCAGGAGGGGATGGCTGCGGAGGTGCGCGGTGTTCTGGAACTCGACGGTGAGTGTCTCTATGTGGCGCTCGACGAGGTCGGTGAACGCTACCCGGTCGTGTGGCCCGCCGGTACCCGATGGGACGCCGACGCCCAGGTAGTGGTCCCGCCCCAGGGTGAGTCGATGGGGGTCGGAGACGAGGTATACGGAGGCGGCGGATATCTCTACGTCGAGGATGTTGAACGTATCGCCGGATCGCAGGCGTCGGCACTCGCCGCCGAGTGCGTCGACAACGCCTACGGTGAGATCGCAGTGGTCAACAACTCCGATACCGCGATAGGTCCGACAGGGTCCTGACGACCGGTCTCCAACACCTCCCCAGGCGAAGGCCGGAGTGGACATGCCTGCCCGAGGGATCTCATCGACATCCGGCCGAGTACTCCCGGCAGGGTTGGGGTAGCATCGGTTGGCAGAGAGGTAGCAGATGAGGCTCTACTTCGCCGGCCCCCTGTTCAGCGTCCAGGAGCGTGAGTTCAACATGCGTCTGGCGGCCTCGATCGAAGCGCTCGGCTTCGACGTCTTCCTTCCGCAGCGAGACGGGTACGAGGGCCCCAAAGACCCTGAGGTAATCAGACGAACTGAGGTGGCTCAGGAGATATTCCAGCTCGACAAGGGCCAGGTTCTGGCGTGTGATGTGCTGCTGTGCATCCTCGACGGACGCGTGCCGGATGAGGGGATGGCCGTGGAGATGGGCCTCGCCTACGCCGACCGTCTTCACCGGAATCAGAGTCGCGTAATGATCGGCCTTTCTACGGACTTCCTACGCGGCGGCACTGCGCTCAATCCGATGCTGGTCGGCGCCTTGGACGAGATCTATTCCGAGGAGACCGCCCTGCTCGAGAGGCTGGGCGAGATCATTCGGGAGTAGGCAGGTAGAGCCTGTCGGCGGACGGGACGTGGGAACCGAGAAGGCATCCGCGACCGGCTGCCGATCGAGTTGCTCGGAGAAGCCGCCCGGCGGCTTTGTACCGATCAGGTGACTTCTTCGCAGGTTGCCGGCGGAACCAGACACCCGTATCTCGAGGACCGCCCCGGCCCCGCGGCAGGAGCGCGGGAACCAGGGCATGGTCGCGCGACGTCTGACAGGGGAATCAAGGAAAGGCAAGGAATCATGAAACGAATCACCGTCCTGCTCGCAGCCGCCCTACTGGTTCTGGCCGCCTGCGGCGAGGGCGACGCCGGCACCGAACAGCCGAATGTCGACCATGCTCCCACCACCCAACCTCCCCAAACGGGAGGCGACACTCCGCTCGCCGGCGATGCGGGTGGGACGATGGCCGAGGGGATGGGCCCCGGCATCAGCGTCGCCGAACTGCTTGCTGCTACGGTCGACGGCCCGTTCCTGGTCAACGGGTACGTGTTCGTCGGCACCGACGGAAGCGTCGTTATCGCCGACGGAATCGCCGAGTCGTATCCACCTCAACCCGCCGGAGCGCAGATCCCGGTCGAGGGAGTCGACCTGATGCAACTTCCCCTCGTCGAGGGTTCCGTCGACGGTGAGATCCCGATATCGTCGTGGACAGAGCAGCCGGTTCAGCTGTCCGGCGACCTCGTCGACGGTGTGTTGGTGGGGAACTCGGTCGCATCAGCCTGAACCGGCGCCGGTGACCCCAGCATCGTGCTCGCACACGCCCGCAGGATGGGCGTGTGCGGGGACGATCACGGGTCGGGCTGCGCCTCATTCCGGCGGAGCTCGGCGATGCTGCGTACCTGGGCGGCGAACTCCGGGAAGTCTCTCAGAACCTGGTCGAACCTCTCACGTTCCAGCGTGTAGAGAGTGCAGTAGTCGACGGCGATGACGGTGTTGGCGCGCGGTTGGCTGGTGAGCAGAGCCATCTCCCCGAAGAATGCCCCATCTCTGAGGGTGGCGATCACCGTCTCCTCATCGGGGCCCAGGACTTCTACCGACCCTTTGTTGATGAAGTAGATCTGATGGCCGATCTGTCCGCGGCGCAGAATCGTCTCTCCCGGAATGCAGACCTGCGGGGCAAGGTGCAATACGAGCTCGCGCAGGAAGGTGTCGCTGGCGCTCTCGAAGAGCGGCACCTTGCGCAGCACCCTGCGGTGCAGATGCAGCGCTATCTCGATATGTAGCGAACTGGGGAGATCGTCGAGAATCTCCGTCTGGTTCCCCATCCGGCTCTCCCAGAGGTAGTTGTAGTAGTCCCGCACCCGGCCTTGGAGCTCACGGGGCACGTCGCGGTCACGCAGGAAGTGGTTGATCTTTTCGATCCGGCCCAGGTGCTGCGAGCGCAGTACATCGATATTGGCCAGCAGGCTGGCGACGTTGCCGATGATGTAGCCGTACATCGCCACGCCCAGGCCCATGACGACCATCGCGTAGAAGACCTGTGGTCCGCCGACCGGGGCGATGTCGCCGTATCCCACCGTGGTCAGCGTGGTGATCGTCCAGTAGAGGGCCTGCTGGTACGGATGCAGTTCCGCGTGCCCGGCTTCGAGACCATCGAGAGCTATCCACCCGCAGGCTATCCAGTGGGAGATCAGGACTATCCAGAAGCAGAAGGAAGCCAGGCGCAGCAGCGCCGGATTGAACGACGTGCGAACCCGCCACTCCCGCTGCAACAAGAGGATGCGAGCTACTCGGAGGACCCGCAACAGCCCGAGCAGCCGAAACACCTGCGCCGTCGAACCCCCGGCGATCCCGGGGGCCACCGCGATGACGTCGAACGGGATTGCGGCCAGCACGTCGACCACGAACCAGGTGCGCAGGTAGCGGCGACGGATCAATGCCGGTTCCGTGACCGTGATGCCCTCCACCAGAATCGGCTTTGAGAACCGCACCGCCACATCACCGGCGAAGAGCAGCGCAGTGATGAGAGACGCCGCTGTGATCCAAACCGCATCGGGCGAGCCGAGTACCACGTCAAGCGGCATCACGGCCGCGACGAAGATCGTCGCGGCCAGCACAGCCGTTTCGCGAGCGCCGAGACCCAACTCGGTCCGGTACAGGCGCAATAGGCCGGTCTTGTGATCCTCCAGGTTGTTCTCCATACACCCCGTCCGCCGGCTGGGATTGCATGCTATCGCCGGTAGCGCCCCGGATGTCGGCTGGCGGAAGACGGCGCAGAATGGGGGCTGCGGGTTGCCCCGTCGGGGTCCACCGCCCAAGTCGTGTCGAGCCTCGTCCGGAGAGGTCGGAGGAAGGGGATCCGTCCTGGTGTTGCGGCGTCTGGAGGTGGCTCCCGCGTCCACGCCGCGCGGCACGTAGAGTCAGTGGCCACGATCGCGGCAAGACTGGGGAACCGTGCGATATTCAGACTGGGAAGCTGTAATCCGAGCCGCCATGGTTCCGGCCGCGAGCTACCTCGCTTCACTGCCCGACCGTCCGGTGTATCGACCCACCGATCCCGAAGAGATACGAGCACTACTCGCGGGTCCTCTACCTGAGGACGGGACGGACCCCGAGCAAGTGGTCGCGGCGCTTGCCCGTGACCTCGAACCCTATTTGAGTGCCCACTCGTCGGGTCGCTACTTCGGCTTCGTGATCGGCGGCCTTCACCCGGCAGCCTACGGCGCCGAACTGCTCGCCTCCACCTGGGACCAGAATGCCGGGTTGTATGCCGTCGCCCCGGGGGTGGCAATCGCCGAAGAGGTAGCGGAGGGCTGGATTCTTGATGCCCTCAATCTCCCCAGCAGCGCCTCGGTTGGGTTTGTGACCGGAGGACAGATGGCCACCTTCACATGTCTGGCGGCCGCCCGCCACCATGTACTCCGCGAGATCGGATGGGACGTCGAAGCTGATGGACTCCAGGGAGCGCCCAAAGTCAACGTCGTTGTCAAGACCGAGCGGCACTCGACGGTGCCTCGAGCTTTGCGCCACCTGGGTTTGGGCGACTCGACCGCCATCGAGGTACCTTCGGACTCACAGGCCCGAATAGACCCAGAAGCTCTGGAGCGAACACTATTGGACCTGGAGGGACCGACGATTGTCTGTGTCGAGGCCGGCAACGTCAATCATGGGTCCTTCGACGACTTTCAGGCGGTGGCAGACATCGCCGACCGGCACCGCGCGCGGGGCAACCCGAGCTGGGTTCACGTAGACGGAGCGTTTGGGTTGTGGGCGCGCGCATCCACTGCTCTCATACATCTCACCGACGGGTTGGAACGGCTGGATTCCTGGTCGACTGATGCCCACAAGATGCTGAATGTCGGGTACGACTCGGGGCTGGCCATCTGTAGACACTCGGCAGCCCACCGGGCCGCCATGAGCGTGCACGCCGCGTACCTCATCCAGGCCGACGGCGAGGTGAGGGACCAGATGGATTGGAACCCGGACTTCTCGAGGCGTGCACGAGGGCTCGGAGTCTATGCCGCGTTGCGATCTCTCGGCCGGTCCGGTGTTGACGACATGATCAGTCGAACCTGGCGGCTGGCGCGATTGTTCGCCGATCGCCTGTCGGCGAGTGGTCTGGTCGAGGTCGTCAACGATGTGGTCTTCAACCAGGTTCTCATTCGCTGGCTTGCGCCCGACGGCGATCAGGATGCGTTCACCGACAGCCTGCTCGCCCGGGTCCAGGCCGACGGCACGGCGTTCTTCAGCGGTACGACATGGAACGGGAAGCGGCACATGCGGATCTCCGTGGCCGACTGGGCAACAGATGAGTCGGACGTCGAGAGGGCGGTAGCAGCGCTTCTGCGTTGTGCGGGTTGAGAAGCCCCGTTCTCGGCCGGTTCTCTGGAGTGTGGCCGTGGTGGTGGCGATTCTCCCGTCCAGCCGGTGCCGACCACATCGGAGAGCAAGGCGACCGGATGCCGCACGCCCGGAACGTCGGTGACGTTCAGAGTATGCGGGCCAGCAGCCGGAGGCGGGTGGCCAACCGGCCCAACGCGAAAGATGCGGCGATTCCGAGCGAGGCAACGATGGCGAACTTCCACTCAGGCGAGAAGTTGAGCGATCGCATCGCCACGCTCAACAGGACGACAACGGGCGGGTGGATCAGATAGGCGGCATAGGAGGCCCGGGCGAGCGACGCGGCCAGCGGGCCGGCACGGTTCCATCGCCGCCGGAACCACTCCATCATCCAGAGCGACATGCCGACCGCGATGACCGCCTCGATGATCGGCAGGAGCGCCGCTTTGGCCGTGAGCCCGCCCGTGAAAGCCAGGTCAGGGTCCGTAGGGTCGATCGCGGCGAGCACACCGAGCATCATCACGACACCCGCGATCGTCATCCCGCCGCAGGCTCGTCGCAAGCGCTCGGGCACCCCTGCGGCGAACCAGCCTCGCTCTCCTGCGACCGTGCCCAGGGCGAAGAGGGCGACCATCTGCGGTGTTTCCCACAAGTTCATCCCGAATACGGCGTTCGAAGCGAAGGGCCACACGAGACGAACGAGATAGGTCGCCAGTGCGATGAACGTGCCGACGGCTGCAAGATGGCGCCGGCTCAGACCGTCGCCCGGGTGACGCCCACCCGACCGGTGTCTCCATGCCGCGTACATGAGAGAGAACGCGAGGAGGGTGGCGATGAACCATGCCGGTCCGAGATCGGCATCTTCGCGCCACCATCTATCGAGGTAGCCGACAAATCCTTCGCTTCCCTCGCCCATCCCCCGGTATCCGAGGTAATCGGTGACCGGGTCGACGACGGCCACGAACAGCACCACCGGCAGCCCCAGACGCAACAACCGATCGAGAACGAAACGGCCGGGGCCCTTGCGTTGAAACGAAGCAGGGGTGAAGAGGCCGGCTACCAGGAACAGGAGCCCCATGCCGAACAGCAGCCCCATTCCCAGCACCGCCCATCCGACCATCTGGACGAACTCGCTGTCGGTTCGTTCCATGTAGTACCAGTCGATGTCCACGACGTAGGCGGTTCCGACATGGGCGGCGATCACGCCGGCGATCACCGTAACACGGAGGTTGTCGATCCATGCCAGCCGTGCTTGCGCCGGCGCCTGCTCGGTTTCCTCCGGTCCTTGGGAAGCGACCATGACACCACGAAAGCTACTTGGCGGCATCGGAGCCGGTAGAGCAGATCTCCTGCCGGATCAGGAGCAGCGGGTGCTTTTGCCCCATGCCGGATTCGTGCCGGCCTGGAAGTCGATCTCCTCGAAGAGCCCGTGCCGCCGGGCAGCAGGGAGCGCCACCGGCTTTGCACGACTCGTCTCCGATGGCGAACGGGCCCGATCAGTCTCCACCGGATTCGTCCTGAAAGATCTGGAGGGCGCCGCCTTCCCACCTGGCCCGGAAGTCGGAGGTGTGACTCTCGCTGTCGAATCGGATTCTGACCTCGACGGGTCCTGTGGCTCTGCGGTCGGTGCTGTACCCGGGTTGAGGGATTGCAGACACGAACGTGACCACGCCCGGCGAGTAGCTGATGGTGACCACGCCGCCGACCAGCGTGTAGCTGGCCGTTTCCGCCGGTGCCGGGGGTGGAGCCGTCGACGAGGCAGCCGGCGCGGTAGTGGTGGTAGATGATGACTGAAATGCGGTCGTTTGGGTAGTGCCCGGGGTCGTCCCTGTGGTCGAGGTCGACGAACCGGTGACTTCTGATTCGGGTCCGACGACCGAAGCGCTCGTCGGATTCACCGGAGCCGCACTGGAGGTAGAGGCCGCAGCCGTCGGGATCTCAACGCTGGGCTGGATTACCGTGTTGCGCACCCGGGCAACCGCTCCCCAGGAGAAAGCAAGGGCAATCGTGACGGCCAGTGCCCAACCCGCTGCGAGCTTCATCCACTTCGGCATGACACAACTATCGCAGGTCTCCCGTTAGGGCTCTCTCCGAGAAGCGTTAGGGAAATCTCAATTCGGCCGGATCACATGGTTGTGGGTCGCGATTCGGCAATAGGATGCTTTTATGTCGTCGATCCTGATTATCGAAGATGACCAATCGATCAGGCAAGGCCTTGCCAAGTTCCTGGCCGGCGAGGGCCACTCGGTCGAGTCGCTGTCCTCGGGAATGGAAGGTGTTCAGCGCACTGCTGAGGGCGGACTGGATGTGGTGATTCTCGACCTCGGGCTGCCCGATATCGACGGGGGTCAAGCACTCAAGATGATCAGATCGATCAGCGCCGTTCCCGTCATCGTTGCGACCGCCCGCGACGAGGAAGGCGAGATCGTCCGTATCCTCCGTGACGGCGCCGACGATTACGTCGTCAAGCCTTTCTCGGGTGCTCAACTGCAAGCCCGAATCGAGGCCGTCATGCGACGGGTCGAGAGCGGGACTGTTCGCGGGCCGATGATCGTGGGCGAACTCACGGTTGATGTCGGGCAGCGGGTTGCGACTCTCGACGGTGACCTCCTCGACCTGACGAGGAAAGAGTTCGACTTCCTTGCTTATCTCGCCGAACGGGCCGGAGTCGTCGTTTCCAAGCGCGAGCTCCTGGCTGAAGTGTGGAGGCAGCCGTACGGCGGTGCGGATAAAACGGTAGACGTCCATCTGTCGGTCTTGCGTCGCAAGTTGGGGGAGAGTGCGGCCGAGCCGCGCTACCTTCAGACCGTTCACGGTGTCGGCATCAAGCTCGTGAACCCTGATTCGTGAGGCGCTGGCTCTCCCTGTACGCGTTGTCGATCACGTCGATCGTGATCATCGCCTTCCTGGTGCCGCTGGCCGTGCTGATCCGTGATCTGGCTGTGGATCGGGCGATGAATGCCGCCGAGCGTGAGGCTCAGACCGTGGCTCGCTTCGCGTCGACCATCGATGACTCGCCGGAATCGATCGCGGCGCTCGAGAATACGCTGGCGGCTGCACCCGGCACCTCGGTGATGCTCTCCGACGGGACCGTGCTGGGGGCATCCCTGCCGGCCGGTGTCGATCTGGCAGCGGCCCGGGAGTTGGGCCAGGCCTACCGGCAGTCACTCGACGAGAGCGAAGCGGTGGTGGTGCCGGTGTTGCGGGGAGCCGGTGCTCCTTGGGTCATTGTCATTGCCGTTCCCTCCGCGTCTCTCACCGAGGGCGTGGCGTCGGCGTGGCTGGTGCTCGGCGCGCTCGGGTTGGGACTGATCGGATTGGCGTTCGTCGTCGCCGATCGGATGGGCAGGGCCGTCGTCAAGCCGATCAGAGACCTCGTTGAAGCGACCCATCGATTGGGCAAGGGTGAGCTGACGGTGGCGGTGGATCCTGGTGGCCCGAGCGAACTGGCAGAAGTCGGAGCGGCCTTCAATACGCTGACGGGGCGGGTGAGCACGCTGATGGATCGGGAAAGGGAGACTGCTGCCGATATCTCGCACCGGCTTCGGACGCCGCTCACTGCTCTCAAGCTCGATATAGAGGCGTTGGGCAAGCACGTTGACGTGAGCCGGCTTCACCACGACGTGGACGAACTCGAGCGAGTCGTGAGCCACGTCATCAACGAAGCCCGCCGATCGGTGCGGGAAGGCGTAGGCGTGGTTGCCGATCTGGTCGAGATCGTCGCCGAACGGGCGGAGTACTGGGGCTGGCTGGCAGCCGATCAGGACCGTCGATGGATCCTCGACATCGAGGTCCGGCGGGCTTCGGTGAACGGGCATTCCGGTGATTTCGAGGCGATGCTGGACGCTTTGCTGGGCAATGTCTTTGCCCATACCCCGGCCGGCACCGGATATCGCATCATTCTGCGCGAGCCGGAGCGCGGTTTGGTTGAGCTGGTGGTCGCCGACCAGGGGCCCGGGATTGCCGACGAAGGGTTGCTGGAACGAGGGGCGAGCGGGGGCCGGTCGACCGGCCTGGGAGTTGACATCGTCCGCGGAACGGCAGAGGCAGCCGGTGGCAAGGCCCACTGGGAGTCGGGCGATCCCGCCGGGACGCTGGTGCGCGTTGTCCTGCCGGAGGCCGGCAGCAGCCCGGCTCCACTCCGCTAGCCGGGTCCCTCCAACCCCTGTCCAGAAAAGAGGTTTTCCTAACCAACCGCGGAGGACCCTCAAACACCGGCTCGGGCATTCTGACTCCAGCATCCGCTCTATGAAGGAGACTGAAGAATGTCCAGACGAATTGCAGCACTCCTCGCCACCGTCGTGGCGGGGCTCATGGCGGTCGGAATCGCGAATGCAGCAATCGGCCCGGCAACCGACGACTCGACGTCGACGACCTCGATCACCTCGTCGACTGCACCCTCCGTCACCGGCGGTGTCGAAACCGGGGTCGCCGATGACAGTGTGGGAAACGGAAGCACGTCGACGACGGTCCCGGATGATTCGGGTAGCACGTCGACGACGACTCCGGATGATTCGGGTAGCACGTCGACGACGGTCCCGGATGATTCGGGTAGCCCGTCGACGACGGTCCCGCCGGCCGCCGACGACGGTGCATCCTCGGCGACGTTCAACGCCGGGGACGGTGGCACTGTGACGATCGCTTCGAACGGTTCGAGCCTCACCATCACTTCGGTCGACCCGGCGCCCGGGTGGTCGTTCGAGATCGAGGTTTCCTCGGGTGTCGAGGTCGAAGCCGACTTCCGCAACGGCACCCGACGCATCCAGTTCAATGCCCAGCTCGAAGACGGTGAGGTTCGCGTCAGGGTCCGTTCCGACAACAGCGGCTAGCCGTAACGAGCGAGTTGTCTCCCACCGATCACCCCGGGCCGCTCCTTCACAGGGCCCGGGGTGATACGCGTCGGCCCGGATTCCCCGGACGCAGACGTCCGGCGGGCAACGTCCATCCATCGGGCCCGGGCATCTCCGAATGCGATCAAGTTCGACCGGGCGACATGGATGGAGTTGCCGCCGGGGCCGTCTTCGTACCGACACCGGAGGTGGCTCGTCGTGCCGCCGGGTCGGCTGTCGGGTGGATCGGTGGGCGAAGGCTTCCGGATCTGCCGGTGGAGGTGTTTGCTCAAGTTCCGACGGGCATTGCCCGATCATATTCGGGTGGACGGGGACGGTTGCCGCCGGCCAAGAGCGACTTCGGGAAGGATCCTATGCCCGACATCGACGATCTCCAGACCGAGTACGACGAACTGACACGGACGATCCGGCGTCAGAACGAACTGCGTGACTCGGGAAGTGACGACTACGACTGGAACAAGCTCGACGACGCCATCAACCGTCGCAATCAGGTGCAGCGTTCCATCGAGGAGACCGGCCGCACCCCGGGTGGCGATCGGCCACCCACGGATTCTCCCTCCGGTGGCGATGCCTCTTCGGCCCCCAGCGAGCCACCTCTCAGGGCGCCCGATCCGGGCGAATCGACGATCGATCAACTCGAGCATCAACTGGGGCAACTCCGAGACAACCCGCCGCATCCGGGTGTGCGGATGGAGGACGGCAAGGTCGTCGGCGGTACGGCGGAGGACTTGCAGGAACAGCTCGAGTGGCGCGCTCGGGTCGACCGTCTCGACCACGAGCTGACCGCTGCCCAGGCCGACAAGGCATGGGCAGAAGCCGGAGGTCCCGACGGATTCACCGATGCCGAACTCGAAGGGATCGAACGGGCCGGCGAGAAGATCGACGGCATACAGGACAGGCTCGACGCCGTCCAAAGCCGGATCGACGGTTTGAACGCCCGGTTGGATGAAGCCAGGGGTGTCCTCGACGGCCAGACTGCCCAGGGCGGCGGTCCGAATGCTGCCGGAGGGGCAGCGATCGCGGTCGGTGCCCGGATCATGGGTGAGTTGCGTGACCTCGAGGCGCAGAAGGCTGCCGTCCAGCAGGAACTGAACGATGCTCTCGAAGCCCTGGCCACCATCATTCGCACTCGGGTCCGCTCCCAACTCGAGGGAAGCGGCCTCGAGGTCGGGCTTCCCGGTGACCGGAAGGGTCGGGCTGCGGTGGAAGAGGCATTCCTGCGCCGGGTCTATCGGCGGCTGGGACTGGACTACCTGCCGAATGGTGCCCCGGGACTTCTGCGCGGACTGTCCGGCGCCCAGAGTCGGCGGCCCGAAGCGCGCTTTGGCATTCCCGCCCTCGCAGCCATTGCGGCCCTCATCGCAATCGGTCTCGTGGTCCTGTTCCTGGTGAGCCGGGATGACGTCTCGACACCCGTTGTCGCAATCTCTCCAACGACCCAGTCGACGGAGGAAACCTCCGCGGTCGCAGTTGAGACGCCGACCAGTGCGTCCGTCGTCATTCCGGCGGATGGCGCTGACGTGACCGGTACCGACGACAAGGCCCTCCAATCCACTTCCCCCGCCGTGGCGACGAGCATCGGAATCCCGTACTCCTGTGCCGAGGTGATCCATTCTTCGCTCGTCGGGTTCTCCAACTCACTCAGCTATTTCATGCTCTCGATGCTTGTCGGCGGTGTCGATGGAATCATCCCCGAAGGGACCACCCTGACGGTCGATGCCGGCGGACTTGCACCCAACAGCGCACCGATCAGAGGGTATCTGGCCGACGTGCCGATCCCGATCGACCGCTACGGCTCCTACCCGGTGACGTCGATCACCGCCGAAGGGCCTGATGGACCCATCGAGGTCCAGTTCCTGATCGAACCCGTAATCGTGGACTCCTCCGAGGGTTCGGTCGGCGATTGCGAACCTCCCGCTGAGGCGCTGGCTTCCGGCAGAGGTTTGGCAGGCGGGTTCGGCGGTGAACTCTGGTTCGGTGATGGGCCGCTCTCAACACCCGATGAACCCACCGACGACGATGACACCCCGGATTTCCAGGTATTTCTCGACAGTCTCGACATCGCCCACCAGTCGGGCGATGTCGATGCTCTTCTGGGATCATTGGATCAAGCCACCATCGATCGCTACGGCTCTGATCAGTGTCGAGCATACGTGGAGCAGGTGGCGGGGAGCTTCGCCGATCCGACGCTGGTGAGCGCCGGTGCCGAACCATGGGACTACCTCACCGACGGGGTCTCGACGAACGTCCCCGATGCGTGGAATCTGCTCATAGATGTGACGCTGGGAGGAACCAGGCAACAGGTCCCCATGCACGTCCGTCCCGTCGATGACCAGATCTACTGGTTCACCGACTGCGGTCAACCGTCGGGCTAGGGCGCCGGGCTGCCCGAGAAGGACCTGGATCTGGTCTTCGACCGGCACAGTTGTTGCGAGCCGCGCCGCTCTCCAATCGAACCGCAACCAGAGGGTGAGTCCCGTCCGGGGGTTCCTTCGCCGACCCGGAAAGGATCCCGCCGATACGCGGGAGGACCCTCGTTCACGCGGCCGGATCGCGCGACCGCCGAAAGTGTCCACTCGCCATGAGCACCTTCAGTTCGTGCGCTCCACGATGCGCAAACTCCAGCGTCGATCCAACGACGCGTCCGCCCGGTCGCCTCGATGGCCCGCCATCGCCCATCGAAAAAGGTCGCAATCCAGTCGCCGAAGCGTCTGCCCGGGAGCCGGAACGGGCGTGCCTCGGTACCTTTCTCCAGGATCCCGCCCCCCAAGGCTTCACAGCAATGCTCGATAGGCGTAGGGTTGAAGCCCTCACGGTGATGGGAGGATTTGTGAGTCTTCCACCCGTTCGGCTGAACGTGGTTGGCCTCGAGCCGGCATCTTTCCGAGGTGCCGTTGCGTTTCAGGTGTGGCCCGGATCTCTCCCTCGTCGGTGGGTTTCGGCGTGAGTCTCTTGCGGAGGTGTGGCAGCCATGGCTGACGACAAGGACAGGCCGCGGTCTAGTAGAGATCGTGTGAGCGATGCGTGGAAGTGGGTCGGCTCCGATGATTCGAACGCCGGAGGTCCTGACGAACCAGAGTCAGAGTCTGATGGTGCCGGTGACTTCGACGTCGGGGAGTACCTCCGTTCCGTCGAGTTGGCCGCCGGCCAGACAAGGGCGGATGAGGGTTCCGCCGGGGGATTCGAAAGTGAGTCCGAGGCCGAGCCATTGGCACGGACCGTTCCGATCCACTACGACGCCTCGCCGCCACCCGGCGGTGGGACAGAAGTGCCGGGGCAACCCGTCGCGAAGGGATCCAGGCTGAAAGGGGCCGGGATTCGCAGATTGGTTTGGGTGGCTGCAGTCGCGATCTTTGTCTTCGCCCGCGGCGGGTTCGCCGCCGATCTTCTAGGTGACCCGACGGGCGAACAAGTACTTGACTCCTTGGAAGCGGAAATGACTGCCGGCGGTATCTCCGACGAGGCGTGGAACTGTATTGAATCCGGCCTGAGGAGTGGTGGCTACGTCGACGTCCTCAACGATGCGAGCGTGTCGGAGATAGAAGAGGCTCTGGAATCGCGTTCTGCGTCGCCCCCGCCGGAACTCATCAGTTTCCGCGAAGGTTTCGATATGTACGCCAATCCCGCCCGTTCAACGTCATGCCTAACCGCAGAAGAGGCTTCGGCACTGGCTGTCTCAGTGGGGGCCGCCGCCGGCGACGGTCCCGCCGCATTGCAGAGGGTGGTCCCGGGTGTTGATCTCCCCGAAGGCGTTGCAGGATTGGTTGTGGGGGTTGTGACCCTCGATGCCGACGTGGACGGCGCCGTGCTGATGGCACCGGGTGCAGTTCTTGACTGCGACGGTCATGCGATCCGAGGTAACTCCTCACTAGTGGGCGTCGCCATGGCCGACGACTCAACGGTCCGCAACTGTTTCGTCTCCGGGTTCAACACGGGTGTCGGGCTCAGCGGAACGAACGGGGCGGTGGTCGAGAATGTTGAAGTGACGGACAGCCGAATCGGCTTCTACCTCGTCAACGGGACGACCAACGCAACGATCACAGCTTCGAACTCAACCGGCAACGAGATCGGATTCCTGTTCGAACCGTCGGTTT
>DATIPS010000009.1 GCA_035471805.1 Acidimicrobiia bacterium
CGAAGGAAACAGGCACGCACACACGCGAGCACGCGGCGACCAGGTCGCCCGCGAAGGAGGAGAAATGAAGAGCAGAGGAAGGTTGTGGGCGACGCTGCTGGTCGTCTTCGGCCTCATCGTCGCTGCCTGCGGCAGCGGTGACGAGGGCACAACCGAGACCACTTCCGGTGGTACGACGGAAACGACCGCAGCCTCAACAGAGACGACGGCTGCCACAACAGACACGACGGCCGCGGAAGTCGAGGAAGTCACCCTTCGGGTGCTCGTGCACTCTCAGGAGCCTATGACGACGTTCGTGCAGGAGTTCAGCGAGGACTTCGAAGCCGCGAACCCAGGCGTCACCGTTGACGTGGCCGTCGTCGGTGCGGGCGATCTGGCCACCGTCACCCAGACCCGGCTTTCGGCCAACGATGTGGACGTGATCGACATCTTCGGCTTCGCCAACGCAGTCCAGTCGTACATGGGTGGAGCCACGCCGCCGGCCTGGCAGACGCTGATCGAGGCGGGTCTCCTTCTCGACATCACCGATGAGGCGTGGGTCGGGAACTACGACGAGCCTTCGATTCAGCAGGCGGGCTCCTTCCAGGATCGGGTGTACGCGGTCAACCTCGGCCGGACCATCTATGGAGGCATGTTCGTCAACCTGGACCTTCTCGCGAGTGTCGGTGTCGACGTGCCCACAACGTGGGGCGAACTCGTGTCCGTGTGCGAGGCTGTGAAGGCCGCAGGCAACGAGTGCATGACAAACGGCGGCCAGGATGGTTGGCCCGTCTTCGTCGGTGCCTACGGGCTCCTCGGCGCGCTGTTCCCGGACCAGGAAGGCCTCGTTGAGGACCTCTACACGGGTGAGTTCACGTGGGATTCTCCCGACGCCGCTTCGCTGTGGGAGCGCTACCAGGTCTACGCCCAGAACATGCTCGAGTCGGGCACGACTGGTCTCGCACACGATGCAGCGACCTTCCGATACTCGGTCGGTGACGTGGCGTTTCTCCCGACCGGTGCCTGGCAGGCTCCGAACCTGGAGAGTGAGGCCGATTTCAACTGGACGTACGTGCCCTTCCCGGGTAGCGACAACGCCGCCGACAACCAGAACCTGTTCGGCAAGTACGACCAGGGATGGGCTATTGCGGCCAACTCGCCGAACGTCGAAGTTGCCAAGGCGTATGTGGCTGCGTTCTCCGATCCGGCCGTATACCAGGACTTCGTGTCGACGACCGGGTTCATCCCGACCCAGCCGACTGCTGTACTCGACACAATCCTCGGCCAGGCCATTGCGCCCTACCTGGAGAACTACCGGGTCGGCTTCGAGCAGTATTGGGTCCAGCCGGCAGGTGCCGGCCAGTGGGCGAATGGCTCGCAGGGTGCTGCGTGGTTCGCGCCGTTCAACGAATGGACCGACCCGGCGGCACTTGCCCGCCAGGCTCAGGCAGATCTGCAGGCTGCGCTCGACGAACTCTCGTAACGACTGCTACACAGCTGGTGTGGGCTTCCTTCCTGGAAGCCCACACCAGCCAACCTGACCCTATCGGGGGAGCACATGGCGCTTAGTCCGACCAAGAAGAACTACGTGTTCGGTCGAGGGCTGAAGGCCTGGGCGCCGGTTCTTCTGCTTCTCCCTGGTTTCGGTTTCTATCTCCTCATCGCCGTCGGCCCCTCCCTGGCGACGGCGGTGTACTCGTTCACGGATGCGACCGGCATCCGCGGTGCCCCGGTCAACTGGATCGGATTCGAGAATTATGACGAGTTCCTGTTCCGAGGACTCGCATCTCGTGACAACCTTGCTGCGCTGACACGAACCCTTCGGTTCTCGTTCTTCGTCACCACCATTCAATTCGCCCTGGGTCTCGGCCTCGCCCTGTTGCTGAATCAGCGGCTGAGGGGCAGGACCATCTTCCGCACCCTGTTCTTCCTCCCGGTGATTCTCGGAGCGGTCATTCAGGGACTCATGTGGAAGCTCTTCCTCTATCCCGGCGGGGGGCCCGTCTCCAAGGCATGGGAATGGATGGGCATGCAGTCCGAGTTCCTGGGAGGGACTCCACAAGAGGCCTTCATCTGGGTGATCGTCGTGCAGATCTGGGCCAACGTCGGCATCACGATGGTGATCTTCCTCGCCGGAATGCAGACCATCGACACGACGCTCTACGAGGCTGCCAGGATCGACGGCGCCGGAGGCTGGGCGTTGTTCAAGAGCATCACCTGGCCCCAGTTGACCCCGGCCATCAACACGAACTTCCTGTTGAACATCATCGGCTCGCTGCAGGCGTGGCAGCTGTTCCTCGTCCTCATCGGGTACCGGCCTGGGACGCAGGTGCTCGGCTACCTCGTCTTCGCCGAAGGCTTCGGCCAGACATCCGGCTCCGTCAGCGCCGCGTTCCGGCAGGGCTACGCAGCCGCAGCATCGATCGTCCTGTTCTTCCTGGTGCTGGTTCTCGGCCTCTCGGCCAACTGGTTCGTTGCTCGAAGAGAGAGGAAGTACCTCGGATGACCGCTCCGGCGAAGCTCGAACCTCGGGCCGTTGCGCGACAGAAGAAGGCATTTCCCTGGGGCAAGCTGGTCTCCTACCTCATCTTGCTCGTGTTCTCGGTCCTGTACATCGGACCGCTCTTCATGCTTCTCAACGCATCCTTCAAGGGACTCGGAGAGTTCTTCAAGGATCCGATCGCGCCGGTGACGGAGTTCAGCTTCGAGAACTACACGAAAGCGTGGGAACTCGCCAACTTCTCCGGATATATGCTCAATTCGGCGATCTACGCGACGGTCGCAACCGCGGTCTTCGTGGCTACTTCGGTGTTTGTGGCATTTCCGATTGCGCGGGGGATCATCAAGGGCGCGGGGGGACTTCTCACTATGTACGTGGTCGCGCTGTTCCTGCCCCCGGCGTTGATTCCCCAGTTTCAACTCATTCTCAACCTGGGCCTCTACAACACGAGACCCGGATACATCATGTTGTTCCTGGTAAACGCGATCGGGATGATCATCCTGGTGAATTACATCAAATCGATCCCCACCGAGCTCGACGAGTCGGCAGCTGTTGATGGGTGCGGATACTTCCGGTTCGTTCGAACGATCGTCGTCCCGCTCATCCGTCCCGCCATCGCCACGGTCACGGTCCTGCACGCCATCGGGATCTGGAACGAGATCATCTTGCCGACGATCTATCTCACGAACGCGGACTACTACCCGATCACCCGAGGACTGATCGTGTTCGAGGGTCAGTACGGAAGCGATTGGCCGGCCCTGGCGGCGGCTGTGCTGATGCTGATGCTCCCGATGCTCATATTGTTCATGTTCCTGCAGCGCTACATCATCGGCGGGTTGACTGCCGGATCGGTCAAGGGCTAGGGGAAAGGCGCGTGGCAGGGAGTCGGACCGGTGTCATGGTGATCGCATCGATCATGGTGCTGGCCGCCTGCGGAGATGGCGACGAATCCGCCGGCCAGGGGTCGGGGGAGTCTTCGGTGGCTCCCACGACGGCCGCTGCTGCCGCGACCTCAACCACGACGGTGCTTTCGACGACTACAACGACGCTTCCGCCAACCACCACCACGACCATCGCTGCGCCAGAACCAATTCCGATCGAACCCCCGGAGGGCATGGAGCTGGTCTGGAGTGACGAGTTTGATGGAGATTCCATCGACCCAAGCAATTGGACCTATGACATCGGCGGATGGGGTTGGGGCAACGGCGAGGCCCAGTACTACACCGATCGCATCGAGAACGCCCGGGTCCGAAACGGATTGCTCGTGATCGATGCTCGATTCGAACGATTCGAAGAGTCGTATTACACCTCCGCCCGTCTCAAGACGGAGGGTCTCCACGAGTTTCAATACGGCTACATCGAAGCTCGCATCAAGGTGCCCTCCGGACAAGGCATGTGGCCGGCCTTCTGGATGCTCGGATCGAGCTTCGAACGCGATGAGGACGATCCGCTACAGAGCAATTGGCCGCTCGCAGGCGAGATCGACATCATGGAGTACGTCGGGCGAGAACCGATCCTGGCGTACGGAACGTTGCACGGCCCGGGCTATGCCGGTGCCACCGGGCTCGGCAACCTCTACCGGCATGATGAACCCATCGCCGAGGACTTCCACACCTACGCCATCGATTGGGACTTCGACGGGATCCGCTGGTTCTTCGATGGTGAGCAATACGGAGAAAAGAGTCGTGACATCGTCGGTGACCGATGGGTCTTCGATCAGCCCTTCTACTTCATCCTCAACCTGGCTTTGGGCGGCAGCTTTCCGGGTCCGATTGGCCTCGATGTCGAGTTTCCCAAGTACATGCACGTCGACTACGTCCGCGTTTATCAGGAGATTGGGGAAGCCGGTGGGTGACCGCCGCGGCACCCGGGCCAAGAGGAAGGTTTGAGTCATGGCTTCGATCACGTTTGATGGTGTGGGGAAGGTGTATCCGGGTGGAACTCGGGCGATTTTCGATGTGAGTCTTCGCGTTGATGACGGCGAGTTTGTGGTGTTGGTGGGACCGTCGGGGTGTGGGAAGTCGACGCTTCTTCGGATGGTTGCGGGTCTGGAAGAGGTGACGGAGGGGACGCTGTCGATCGGTGATCGGGTGGTGAACGATGTGTCACCGAAGGATCGCGACATTGCGATGGTGTTCCAGAACTACGCCCTGTATCCGCATATGAGCGTGTACGACAACATGGCGTTCGGTCTCAAATTGCGGAAGATGCCGAAGGATGAGATCGATCGGCGGGTGCAGGCGGCGGCGCGGACGTTGGAGATCACCGAGTTCCTGGGTCGGAAGCCAAAAGCGTTGTCTGGTGGTCAGCGGCAGCGGGTGGCCATGGGTCGAGCGATCGTGCGGGAGCCGGCGGCGTTTCTGATGGACGAGCCCCTCTCCAACCTGGATGCGAAGTTGCGGGTGCAGATGCGGTCGGAGTTGGGCTTGCTGCATACCCGCCTTGGGACCACCACTCTCTACGTCACCCACGACCAGGTCGAGGCGATGACGATGGGCGATCGGGTGGCAGTGTTGCGGGCCATCTCCGGGAAGGACGTCGGGAACCTGCAGCAGATCGATTCGCCGAGGCGTCTGTACGACGAGCCCGACAATCTGTTTGTGGCGGGGTTCATCGGGTCGCCGGCGATGAACTTCGTGTACGGGACGATCACCGGGGAGGACACCCGGGTGTATGCCAACTTCGCCGGCCAGAAGGTATTGGTGGATCCCGGGCATGTGCGGGAGCGCGCCCGTTTGGCCGAGTACAAGAACCGGGAGATCGTGTTGGGGATGCGACCCGAGTCCTTCGAGGTTGTCTCGGCGGTGAGTTCGGATGTGTCGACGGCCGAGCGGACGATCGAGGTGGGTCTCGATTTGACCGAACAGTTGGGGTCGGAGGCGTTCGTGCACTTCGAGCTGCCGTCGAGGCCGGTGGTGACGCCCGAGCTGGCCGAATTGATGGAGGACGAGGGCACCGATGTGTCCGCGTTGGGGGACACCTCCAAATTCACCGCCCGGGTCGATCCTGACCATGCGCCGAGCGCCGGTTCCAGAGCCACTCTGTTCGTGGATTCGAGTCGACTCCACTTCTTCGACCCCGACACCGGCCTGGCCATCCGCTAGGCCGCTCCCACCAACCCGGAGGCGGGAACGGTCGGTGATGGCCAGTGGCCAGTCACCGCATCTTCTGCGACACTCGCACGAGATGTCCGACAGCCAGCGCGTTCTCGTGACCGGTGCCAGCCGGGGTATCGGACGGGCGACGGCGATCGCCTTCGGCCGAACGGGGGCAACAGTTGCACTGATGGCCCGGGAGAGCCCCCAGCTCGAAGAGGTCTCACGGGAGCTCGACGCAATCGGCGCATCGAACGTCGCCGTGGCGTGCGATGTCCGTGATCCGGTAGCTGTCGAACGGGCGGTCGAGGCCGTCGTAGGGGAACTGGGGGGCGTCGACGTGCTCGTCAACAACGCGGGAGGAGGCCGCTACGCCCCGTTCCCGGAGCTGACCGAGTCGGACTGGACCGCCATGCTGTCGCTGAACGTGACGGGACTGGCCAATGTCACGAGGGCGGTGCTGCCCGTCATGCGCCGACGCGGCGCCGGGCACATCGTCAACATGGGATCGATCAGAGGGCTGGAAGGCGGCGCGACCTGGACCGCCTACACGGCGAGCAAGTTCGCGGTCACCGGATTCTCCCGGGCGCTTCGCGAAGAGCTCGAGGGGACAGGGATCCTCGTGTCGCTGGTGTCTCCCGGAGGGGTGAAGACGGGGTTCGGGGGCATCCAGCCGGCTGAGAAGGATCCGACCTGGATGGATCCTTCGGCGGTGGCCGACCTGATCGTGCAGGTGGTCGAATTCCGAGGTCGGGGTTGGATCACCGAGGTCACGATGATGCCCGAACCCGGATGAGCCCCGGTCGGTTATGGGGGTATGGTCGGATCCGAGGTCGGTCAAGGCGCTAGGAGGCACTGGATGAGCATTGACGGAAGGCACTTCTCTCTCGGGCCGAATGAGGGGAAGGCCATGATGGTGTTGGGCGATGTCGTGACGTTCAAGATCACCGCCGCCGAATCGGACAACGCCTATTTCATCACCGAGATCGTCAGCGTGCCGGGAGGGGGCCCGGCCTTCTTGCACACCCACATCCCGCAGGAGACGTTCTGGATCCTGGAGGGTGACTACGAGGTCTACGGACAAGACGCGGATGGCGAGAAGTACTCCATCGCAGCCCCCGCCGGCTCGACCGTGCACGTGCCCGGAAACGTGCCGCATGGCTTCCGAAACGTTGGCGACACCAAGGGCAAGGTCCTCGCCATCTACGCGCCGGTGACCCATCAGGCCGACTTCTTCCTGGACATCGGCGTGCCGATGGAGTCCCCGCTGGATCCGATGCCGCTCGATCAGATGCCAAGCCCCGAGCGCATCATCGAGGTCCTTGCCACCCATCAGATGAAGCTGATCGAAGATCCGTTCAACCAGTAGTGGTGCACAGCGGCCGCTTTGGGGCTGAGCGCGACGGTCCGTAGCATCGCCGGGCGGAGTCGCGGAAGGGCAGAGTGGCCGATCGGTCGTCGCCCCCGAGGTCGATGTCGAGGGAGGAACTGCGATGCAAACGGCGAAGGCCCCAACCATCTCGGCGCACGGCGCGGCGATGCCCGTCGTCGGGTATGGCACGATGCTGTTCCCGGAACCGGACCGGGCGGTCGAACTCATCGGCCACGCGCTCGGATGTGGTTACCGCCACATCGACACGGCCCGCAAGTACGGCTCTGAGCAGTGGGTCGGGGAAGCCATCCGTGGCTCGGGTGTTCCTCGTGAAGACCTCTGGGTCACTACCAAGGTGACGGAGGAGAATGCCAGGGCCGACGACTTCGCTCGTTCGGTCGAGACCAGCCTCGAGACGCTCGGACTCGACTACGTCGACCTGCTGCTGATCCACTGGCCGCAGCCCCGCGTCCCCCTGGAAGAGACGGTCGGAGCGCTGGCCAAGGCTAGACAGCAGGGTCTGGCGCGGCACATCGGCGTGTCGAACTTCACGGTGGCGCTGCTCGACGAAGCTGTGGCCAAGTGTCCCGAACCGCTCGTTGCGAACCAGGTCGAATACCACGCCTACCTTCGTCAGGACAAGCTGCTTGCCGCCTGCGCCCGACACGGGATGATCCTCACCTGCTACTCGCCGGTAGGGCGGGGCAGGCTGCTCGACGACCCGGTGCTCGGCGAGATCGCCGCTGCGCGTGGCAAGACGGCCGCCCAGGTGGCCCTGCGGTGGCTGATCCAGCAGCCACAGGTGGCGGTTGTGCCCCGGGCGCTCGAGTTCGGCGAGATCGAGGAGAACATCGACATCTTTGACTTCGCTCTCACCGGCGAAGAAATGGAGCGCATCGGGGCCCTTCGCGACAGAAACATCCGCATGGTCGACCCCGAAGTGCGGCGCCCGGTGTGGGACGAAGGGTGAGCCCTTCGGTTGGCGCAACATAGCGGGGCCGAACGATCGGGTCGGGGTCGCCCCGGGCGCGGCGGTCGATCACCGGTGCGTGCGGTCGGAGAACCGTTCGGACAAATCTCTGGCCAACTCACCGACGAACGTGACGTTCGGACCGACGACGAGGAGGCAGAGGCCGGTGCCGTCGAGCATTCGACGGGGAGCCATGATCACGGCCCCACTCCCGTCGTCCCGCTTGTGAAAGGCATCGCCACCGAGGAGCCTGACCATTGAATCGAAAGACCGAGCCGGAACGGCTCCGTGATGTTGGATCGTCACCAGGGGCAGGTCGGTGTTTCCGGTCAGTCGCCAGGCGGTCAGCTGCGCGAGCGAGGTGCTCGTCCATCTCCCGTTGCATTCGACCCAACGGAGGGTGGCGTCGGCCAGGCGCGATCCGACCAGGATGCCGTCGAAGCTGCACGGTCCGAAATAGCCAAGCGCCTGAAGGAGCATTCCCAACCGGACCGCCTCCGTGGCCAGTGTGAGGTTCCAGCGTTCCGGCAGCGTGGTGGTGAAGGCACCGGCGAAGCGGTACCCGCCGTCGAGGCACTGTTCGTATACACCCTGGACCGTAGGGTCTCCATCACCGGCGAGCGGGATCCACACCTGCACGGACGGGGAGGCGAGTATCGGATGTTCCCATACACCGACCTGGAGGGGGTAGCGTCCCGTCCATCCGTCGTTCCCGAGACGCCGCGCCAACCGGCGCACGACCGCTGCGGCTCCTCTCGACCGGATTGTCGCACCGTCCAATCGAACGATCCCCCTGCCACCGGCGCTCTCGGCCACTTTGACGACCAATCCCTCGTGACACCGCGCCAGTTCTTCCAGGTGGTCGGCGAGCTCGGCAACACTGGCAGCCTCCCACGTCGCAGGAGCGGCTTCGGGGCCGACAAGGCTACGGACCATCTCGACGAACCACAGTTTGTTGTTTACCCGGCTGGTCAGGGCGGCTGGAGGCGCCGCCACGTTGATCCTCACACCTGCAGCCGCAAGCACGCGAGCGAGCCCCCACACCGAAGCCGTCCCGATGTAGGGGACCAGGTCGAGGTCACCGGTGGTGCGGGCGAGTTCGAGAAGGTCGGACATCGACGCGGCATCGGCCGAACATCGCGTGGGGAGCGGCATGTGTGCTGGGCCTGCGAGCCGCTTCACCACGACGCGGCCAAGGCCGAGGAGGTTGCGGCAGTAGTCTTCGAACTCGGCGCAGCGCGGTTCGGATGCCAGGACGACATCGCCGTCTCCTGCCATGAACAGGGCTCGCTCCTCCAGCGACGACCCGAGGTCGCGACAGAGCGGGATCTCCCGATGATCCTCGATCACCAACCGAGACCCCCCGTGGAGACCCGGGGTCGGCTCGTCCATCGAAGGCGCCGCAGGCCGGAGATCCGGCTGTGCGGATCGGATCTTGCCGGCAATGTCGGCGATCAGCCGGTGCTCGGCCGGTTTGATCAGAACCTCGATGCAGGGGCCAAATCGGAGATCTGGTGAGTGGACGTGCCGGGAGGCCACGGCGTTCGGAGTCATGGTGCACCGGCAGGGGTGCGCGAGCTATGTTCGATCAGGCTCCAGCGGGGAGCGCGCTCTCTCCACTCGAACAGGCGATCCTCCAATTGAGACTGCTCGCTGGGGGCGAGGTGCTGCACGAGGCTGAGCAGGCGGCCGCAGTCCTCGGTGTGGTCGAGCATCCGATCGATCTCGGCGATCACGCTCAATCGCTCCGGAGAAGACAGCGGGGCATCGGCGTCGAGAATCCTTTGCAGCACGGCGAGACCGGCGTCGTGGTCGTCGTACATGTCGTCCCCTGCTTCGAGCGCCGGGTATAGGTGTTCTTCTTCGAATGCGATGTGCCCCCCGGCCGTCCGGTCGAGCTTGCGGGCCGCCGCCATCGCCGCGTCGCGATCCCCTGCGTCGATCGCGTCTCGCAGGTTGCGGAACCCGGCGGCCATCGCCCGGTGATCGATCATGAACTCGTCGGCAAGGGTCGTCCGGATGAAGGCCGAGGTCACGCCGGCGACCTCCTCTCCAGGCGATGGGGGGTTGGGCAGGCCGAGCGATTCGATGCGGAGCTCGAGGTCGTCGACCACGCGGAAGCCTGAACCCTCCGGCACCGGAGTCCATCGCTCCCCGACCGTGAGAGGCTCCGAGGCGAGAACCACCGACCGGTAACCCTCGACCGGCGCGATCGACCGGACATGGGCATATCGGCAGATCTCGCAGTCCCGAAGCCCCTCGCGCTGAACGAAGAACAGGCCGCGGCCCCATCTCGTCCCGACGAGTTCTCTTCCGTCGGTGAGAAGGACGTTGAGGCCGATCGGGACATCGGAGTCGATCTGGCGGCACCAGTCGATGACCG